>DATALK010000201.1:0-1804 GCA_036261085.1 Phototrophicaceae bacterium
AAGGGCCGCTGAATGTGGTCTACGACAATCAATTTGTGGGCGCGCGGGAAGCCATCCAGCAGCAATTCACGATTGGGCTAAACAGCTCCCGCCTGATTTATGCCGCCCCTCAACCGCTGCGCGTGGATTTACCAACCCGCACCGATCTGAAATATGCGCCGGACGATACCACGCGCACCTCCATGAATATCTCCGTAATTCGCCCGACGCGCGTGCTGCGCCGGGGGGATACTTACACCGTTACCAGCCTGATGACCACCGCCACCGCCAGTCAACTGCGCGCTGCCGGAACCAGTTATCCCGATTGGATTTCCCGACAGTACTTACAAATGTCGCCCTCGATTACGGATCGCACCATCGAACTCGCCAAAGCGATTGTCAGTCAAACGGGCGCGACCACACCTTACGATCAGGCCAAAGCTCTGGAAATCTGGCTACGAAACAATATCGTCTACAACGAACTTATCCCGCAACCGCCAGCCAACCAGGACCCGGTAGACTGGGTGTTGTTTGATTTACGGCAGGGATATTGCAACTATTATGCCTCGGCGATGGTAATGATGGCCCGCAGCCTGGGCCTGCCCGCGCGCATGGCGGCGGGTTTTGCGCAGGGGGAATGGGATGCCGCCCAGAATGCCTATCAGGTGCGGGAGCGCGATGCCCACACCTGGGTTGAAATCTTTTTCCCCGGTTATGGCTGGGTAGAGTTTGAACCAACAGCGGCGCAAACCCCCTTGAATCGGGTAGATGACACCCCCGCTGGCCCCGAACCAAGCGCCACACCGCTTGCCAGTTCAACTCCAACGCCCACCCAAACACCGTCACCAACACCGACGAGCGACATCCCGGCCACGCCAATTCCACCGGACGCGCAGCTTATGCCAACGGTCACGCCGACCTTCACGCCGTCCCCAACCGCCACCCCCGTGATTGTGCCGACCCTCCCACCGCCGCTGACACCGCAAGCCCGGGGGCCGCTGGCCGCGCTCCTCTCCGCTCTGGGTTTCGCGCTGGCCGGTTTGTTGTTCATTGTGCTGCTGGTAGCGCTCGGATTTTTTGTTTACTGGTGGTGGGAATGGCGGGGAATGCGCGGGCTTAGCCCCATTGTCCGCGCGTATGCCCGCTTGGAGCGTTATTTGGGTTTGATTGGCGTCCGGCTCAATCCGCACCAGACCCCGGCGGAACGCCGCCACATCATCGTGCGAGCGCTGCCAAAAGCCGAACCGCCGATCTCCGCCATCACGCAGATGTATACCGCCGAACGATACGGCGGCCAGCGGACTCACTCGCCACAGGAAGCCGATCGCCAGGCCCAGGCCGCCGACGACGCCTGGACAACTGCGCGCACAAATATTCTTCAGCGGTGGCTGCGACGGCTGCTGCCCTGGGGGAAAAAGTAGAACGCCTATCAAAACATCAGGGCGGCTACGTGAGCCGCCCTGAAAGTTTCAGTGGTTTTATCTTTCGTTGATGACGCTGAAAATCATCGGGCGGCGTTTGGTTTCGTTATATAACACGCGCCCAATACTTTCCTGAAGGCGTTCCCGCCGCCGACCATTGCTGCTGCCGTTGGCGCTCACCAGCACTTCCTGCACGGTGCTTTTCACCTGTTCCATCAGGTCTTCCGCGCCGCGCTGGTAAACAAAGCCCTTTGAAATGATTTCCGGGACATCCAGCAGATGGCCGGTCTTCTGGTCAACATTCACCACCACCATCAGGAAACCATCGCGGGCCAGCGTTTCCCGATCACGAATGACCGATTTCCCGATGTCACCCACACCGCCTATTCCAACGCGGCGCGGAC
>DATALK010000208.1:0-1727 GCA_036261085.1 Phototrophicaceae bacterium
CTTAAACGATAGGAGGCGCATGTTGGCGAAACGATTCTGGCTGCTGTTGGTTCTGGTGGTGCTGATAGCTTATGGTGTGGCGGCTCAGGAGGCGACGCCGACAACCGCCTCCGTCACCCCGCAGGATTTGGCCGACCCCGACGGGCATTTTGTTGAGGTGAATGGCGCGTCGGTGTATTACCGTGAACAAGGCCCCGCTGCTGGCCCCGTCGTGCTGTTGTTACACGGTTTCCTCGGCTCTACGGATAACTGGAATTCGACTCTGGTGGCGCTGGCGGAAGCCGGTTATCACACGATTGCATTTGATCGCCCGCCGTTTGGCCTCTCGGACAAAAACCCTGACCTGGATTACACATTAGCAGGTCAGGCGGCGCTCGCCGTTGGGCTGATGGACGCGCTCGATATTGAGACAGCGGTGCTGGTTGGCCATAGCGCGGGCGGAGCGGTCAGCGCGCAGGTTGCCTTGGATTACCCGGAGCGTGTGAACAAACTGGTGCTGGTAGACGCGGCCATTGGTATGACCAAAGCAGACAGCCAGAGCGTGGGTGATAATGCCGTGTGGCGTAGTTTTAATTTTTTAGCCAGCGCTGATCCCCAATCGCCGCTCTTGCGAACGGCCATCCGCGCCTTTTTTAACCGCGCGGCAGCCCGTAATGTCATCGAACAATCCGTCGAGAACCGGGAAATTATGACACCGGAAATGCTTGACCGGAGTCTAGCCTACTTGCAACTTCCCGATTGGGAAGTGGGGCTGATCGCCTTCAGCCAGGCCGCCGACTGGACGAAACCGGACTTAGACCAACTCAAGCAGGTGGATATTCCCGTGCTGATTGTCTGGGGCGAAAAAGACCGTGTGGTTCCAATCGCCATCGGGGAACGGCTGCGCGATACGTTTCCGAACGCCACCTGGATGACTTATCCGGCTACCGGCCACATCCCCATGCTGGAAGTCCGCCAGCAGTTTGAGCAGGATGTGCTGGCGTTTCTGGCCGAATAATTGGTGTTACTGGTGGGCGAGCAAACCTCGCCCCGACGAAAAATTTTAGAGATAGGCTTACTCATGCAGGAATTTCATCCCAAAACCATTATTGAGCCGTTTCGCGTGCGTTCGGTGGAACCCATTCACTTCACCACCCTGGCGCAGCGTCAGCAGGCCCTCGCCACCGCTGGCTACAATCCTTTTTTGCTGCGGGCGGAAGACGTGCTGATTGACCTGCTGACCGACAGCGGCACGGGCGCGCTGTCCTCGCGGCAGTGGGCGGGCATGATCGCCAGTGACGAATCCTACGCGGGCGCCGCCTCGTTTTATAAATTTGAAGCAACCGTGCGCGACATCACCGGTTTTAAACACGTCATCCCCACCCATCAGGGTCGCGCCGCCGAACACATCCTGTTTAATACCATCGCCAAAGCGGGCGACATCATCCCCAACAACACCCACTTTGATACCACCCGCGCGCATGTGGAACACGTTGGCGCGATCCCGCGTGATCTGGTGATTGCCGAGGGTCGCCAGCCGCGCCTGATTCATCCCTTCAAGGGCAATATGAATGTTGACGCACTGGAGGATCTGCTGGCGCGGGAAGGCAAAGAACGCATCCCGGCGATCATGCTCACGGTGACGAATAATTCCGGTGGCGGGCAGCCGGTTAGCATGGCGAATGTGCGCGCCGTGAGCGCAGTGGCGCGCAAATATGGCATCCCGTTTTTTATTGACGCCTGCCGGT
>DATALK010000211.1:0-1660 GCA_036261085.1 Phototrophicaceae bacterium
ATTGAACAGCATTCGGCCAGTGCCAGCCGGAAAGACATTACCCTGCTGATTGGCAAAGATGAAGGTGTTATTCAGGCTGATAATCACCGGATGGTGCAGATTATCGGCAATCTGGTCAGCAACGCCGTCAAATACAGCCCACCGCAGCATTTTGTGACGGTTTCATCGGAAATTCTGGAGGGCCGGGTACGCATCAGCGTGGCCGATGAGGGGCCGGGCATTTCCCCGGACGAACGCAAGAACCTGTTTAAAGCCTTCAGCAAATTGAGCAACAAACCCACTGGCGGCGAAACCAGCAGCGGCCTGGGCCTGTGGATCGTCAAAGAGCTGGTAGACCTGCACGGCGGCGAAGTGGGCGTTGACTGCCCGCCGGACGGGGGTTCGATTTTCTGGGTGGAACTGCCGGTTCATGTTCCGGCGGCCAAAGCCACCGGTGATTAGACCCGTTCAACGCCGATCTGAAAATGGGTAGACGAGCCATTTAGGGTCAAAACCTCACCCCCTAACCCCCTCTCTATAGTATGGAGAGGGGGAAATGAGCGGAGCGAGTGGGGGTGAGGTTATTTCTAAAGTGGTCAAGTTTGAATTTTCAGATGACCGGTCAACCCGGCCATTGATGACAACACCGCCCGCAGCGGTGTTTTTTATTGCGGCAAATAAATTCGAAGGCTGTCCATCTCGTCGCGGATTAAGGTATGGGCGGGATACGGCCAGACAACAGCGGCCATCCACAAGTCGCCAATCGCGCTTCCGGCATTCAGGGCAACGGCCAGCCCGACGTAATATCCAACCGTATCCGGCAGCAGGTAGACCAGCAGCAGACCCACCAGTGTAATCCCCACCAGGGGCGCTAACGCGATCACCAGGAACGCGCGGCGGGGAAACAGCGCGCCATCCGCAGTAGCGTAGAGGGCACCTTTACGGAGCAGGATACCATAACGCGGTTTGTGACCGGCCCAGCGGATCGCCAGGCCGTGAAACAGCTCATGGAGCGGCAGCACGACGACCAGCACCAGCAGCACCCACAACCACCAGGGCCAGTTGGGGCCGCCGGGAAATGGCCCGCGCAGCCGCAAAACCAGCGGCCACCAGGCGGCCATGCCCGCCAGGGCCACGGGCAGCGGCCCCAACGCCAGCAGATTCAGCCGGAGCGCGCGCCCCGGTTCGAGCAGGACAAGGTGCTGCACTTCCCGATATTGGGGCGGTAGTTCCTGAAGGGGACGCGGCGCGGGTCGGTTCACGGCTGGGTTGATCCTCGGATTTGATAAAGGGGTCGGCCAAACCCGACTTAGCCAGCCCGGTTCGCAGCGCTGATAAAACCAGAACGCCCACGTTATAAGTGGGCGTTCTGGTTTTACATTTGGAAACCGCCGCTGACGCGGACAATTTTCTGATCGTAGTTATTGACATATTCCAACAACCGCCCGTGCAGGTGCTGCCAATCAGTCCCGCTCAGAATTTTACGCAGGGTGTCCAGGTCTTCCGCCACCGCCTCGGTCATAATCTGGGCCTGCTGCGTCCGGCTGTAGGCCGTATACCATGCGCCGGTGGGTTCCATGCCTAACCGCGTTAAACCCGGCATCCATTCCCGCACGACAAATTCAAAGTAATCCTGTTCGCGTTCCTGTTTGATGTCCCAGTGCATCAACAGCTTGACATT
>DATALK010000214.1:0-2112 GCA_036261085.1 Phototrophicaceae bacterium
GGCACCTTGATGGGATATGCGGCGGTGCAGGCTGTCTTTGATGCCAAGCCGGAAACTGAACCCCAATTGATTTGTTTGCGTGGCAACCGCATCACACGCGCGCCGTTGATGGAATGTGTCGAACGCACCCGCGCCGTCGCGGATGCCATCAACGCCCATGATTACGAGCGAGCGATGGATTTACGCGGCCCCAGTTTCAAGCAGTCGTTCCGTACTTTACAAACGCTCCTGCGTTCGCTGCCGCACGAACCCCCGCCCGGACAAAAACGCCTGCGTTTTGCCGTTCTGAACTGCGGCGCGCCCGCACCGGGCATGAATACCGCCGCGCGCGCCGCCGTCCGTATTGCGCTGGACAAAGGCCATACGGTTCTGGGTGTCATTAATGGCTTTCAAGGGCTGGCCGATGGCGACATCAAAGAAATGGATTGGATGAGTGTCAACGGTTGGGCCTCGATGGGCGGCGCGGAACTGGGCACGCACCGCGACATTCCCAGTGGCCGCCACCTGTACAGCATCGCCCGTAATATCGAAAAATGGGACATTCACGGCCTGTTGATTATTGGTGGGATGACCGCCTATAAAGGTGCTTACGAACTCTACCGCCAGAAAAACGATTTCCCGGCGTTTGATATTCCCGTTGTTTGTTTACCCGCCACCATCAACAACAATCTGCCGGGAACCGAATTAACCGTCGGCGCGGATACCGCCCTGAATAATATCGTCTGGGCCGTTGATCGCATTAAACAATCTGCGATTGCCCAACAGCGCTGTTTTGTTGTGGAAGTTATGGGCCGCCGCTGCGGTTATCTGGCACTGATGAGCGGCCTGGCAACCGGCGCGGAACGAGTCTATCTGAACGAAGAAGGCATTAAGCTGTGTGACCTGCAAACCAACCTGGAACAAATTGTGGCCGGTTTCAAACAGGGCAAACGCCTCGGTCTGATTATCCGC
This sequence comes from Phototrophicaceae bacterium, assembly GCA_036261085.1. Classification (GTDB taxonomy): domain Bacteria; phylum Chloroflexota; class Anaerolineae; order Aggregatilineales; family Phototrophicaceae; genus CFX2. The sequence continues at coordinate 952 of DATALK010000214.1, forward strand.
AACGAACAGGCCAACTCCATTTACACTTCGGACTTTATGGCGGCGCTGTTTGAAGAAGAAGGTGGCACCTTTTTTGATGTGCGCCAGACCATCCTGGGCCACGTTCAACAGGGTGGCGACCCCTCGCCATTTGACCGCATCCAGGCGACCCGGTTGGCCGCCCGGTGTATTGATTTTCTGATCGAGAAAGCCCAGACCAAAACGCCGATCAGCGGCTTTATCGGCCTCGGTGCGGGCGGCATTCAAATTCATGAAATCCAGGAACTGCCGCAGCTCGTGGACGAGGCGAACCAGCGTCCCAAGAAACAGTGGTGGATGGACTTACGCCCGATTGCAGCGGTTTTATCCCAACTTGGGCCGCACATAGAATCGGAAAAGCCGTAACGCACCACTCAGTATCACACCGGGGTAACAACCACCAGTTACCCCGGTTTATTTTCGCCGCTGGTATCTATTTCCCATCTCGCACACTAACCACTAGGAACAATTCCTGATACCCCCTCCTCTGCGGCAGCTATATCCTTGTAGCTAGTCATAACTTTTTATCATCTTCAAGGAGTTATCCCAAATGAATTACCGAAGAATCGCCGCGCTGGTGGCGGTGGGGTTGTGCCTGGTCATCAGCGCTGGCGCTGCCGCTCAATCCCCCGCACGTATCATTTTTATGCACCATTCCACCGGTGGCGCACTGGTAGGAGAAGGAAATGTTCGTGAGCGCCTGACCACTCTGGGTTATGAGTTTTGGGATCATGGTTACAATGGTGACGGTCTGACAAATGCTCAGGGACAGGCAACTGGTATCAACTGGGATATGCCGAACGACAATACCGACCCGGATGGCTGGTACAACATTTTTAACCAACCGGTTCACAGCCCAGCAGATAATACCCTAAGCCACATGCTGGAATATGATGTCATCATCTTCAAAAGCTGTTTCCCGGCGTCTAATATTGGCAGTGACGAGGCACTTCAGCAGTATAAAGACTACTTCCTCTCCATCCGCAATGTAATAGATGCCCACCCGGATAAAATCTTTATCCCGCTAACCACCCCACCCCTGGTTCCAAATGCCACCAACTCCGAAGCCGCCGCGCGGGCGCGTCAGTGGGCCAACTACCTCACCTCGGCGGAATACCTGCAAGGGCATCCCAATATTTTTGT
>DATALK010000219.1:0-4666 GCA_036261085.1 Phototrophicaceae bacterium
GAATGACCTGCCACAAACGGCGTTCGCGGGGGGTGACCAGTGTGATGGCGATGCCCGTCCGTCCGGCCCGTCCGGTACGGCCAATGCGGTGAACGTAACTTTCAGCCTCTAAGGGGATGTCATAGTTAATCACATGCGAAATGTGTTCAATATCCAGCCCGCGTGCGGCGACATCGGTGGCAATCAGCAGTTCAACCTGATTGCTGCGAAACCGAGCCATGACCCGGTCACGCTGTACCTGATTTAAATCACCATGTAAAGTTTCCGCCGGATAGGCCCGGGCGGTCAGCCGTTCGCCAAGATTGTCCACTTCCTGCTTGGTGCGGCAAAAGACAATGGCGGCGGTTGGTCGTTCATAATCCAGAATCCGCGACAGCACCTCGAACTTATCCCGTCGCCCGACTTCGTAATACACCTGCCGTGTTTGCGGTACGGTCATTTGTTCGGATTCAATGGTGATGCGCTGCGGATCACGCATGTAACGGCGTGCCAGGTCAGCAATGGGCTTGGGCATCGTAGCGGAAAATAGCGCAGTCTGGCGTGTTTCCGGGGTTTCTTTCAGGATGGCTTCGATGTCTTCAATAAAGCCCATATCGAGCATTTCATCGGCTTCGTCCAGGATTACCGTGCGTACCTGACCGAGTTGGAGGGTTCCGCGCTGGATATGATCGAGCAACCGACCTGGCGTCCCGACGACAATCTGAACGCCCCGATCCAGCACGCGCAGTTGGCGGTCAATGGGTTGGCCGCCATAAACCGGTAACACAGAACTGTGATTATATTTGCTGTAAGCGTGAATTGCTTCGGCCACCTGAACGGCCAGTTCACGGGTGGGCGTTAACACTAATGCCTGGGGAGACCGCAGTTCTGTGTCGAGCCTCTCAATAATGGGTAGGGCGAACGCTGCGGTTTTACCCGTTCCCGTTTGCGCCTGGGCGATAACATCTGCGCCCGTCAACATGAGATGGATGGTGCGGGCCTGAATCGGGGTTGGTTCTTCGTAACCTAAATCGGTAATCGCTTTCAGGATGGGTTCGCTTAAGCCTAATTCGGCAAAGGATGAAATCATTGATACTGTCTCCATTTACTTGTGGTCTTGACTGCCGTCAGGCTGCATCAAGGTGAAATCGTCGTTGAAATTATCAAGGTGGTTCGGGCGTGGGTTGTTATTGTGAATGAATAGACGCACTGAACCGAGTCGGATGTTTGCTGTTGAGGTTAACCGGATTGTCTTTGAAGTTTCTAAACTTTTGCCGAATCTGCTCTTAAACTTGAGGATAGGCACTTGACAGGTAATAGACACAAAAAAAGGTTTACACCAGGTAAACCTCAAGCCCTTTAGCGAAACCTGAGAATTTGTGGGGACAGGTTTCTAGCTATTTTTACCCTGCATAGCCTGCAACCCGGCACTCACAACCGCTTGAGAGGGTGGCTAGTGGGACTTGAACCCACGGCCTTCTGGGCCACAACCAGACGCGCTAACCAACTGCGCTATAGCCACCATAACTGGAAAACATTCTACCATGGCTGGTAGCCAAATGCTAGACCTTTTTTTGCGCGACAATCACGGTGGCGATGCTGTGCGGGCAGGGTTCTTGAAACACTTCCGCTGTAAAGCCATAGCGGTTGAATAAGTTATGTAGTTTGAAATTATTATTACCGCGCTGGCCGGTCAGCCGATATAGCTGCTCAATCGCTGCGCCTGCTAGATTTTTCGTGATGAGCAGGCCATTTGGTACGATAATCAGTTGGCCGTCCGGTTGTAAAACGCGGTAAACTTCTCGTAGTGTGTCCGGCATAAAAATAAAATCGGTTGGGAAGGTGCAGACAATGGCCGGGAACGAGGCCGCTGGGAAGGGGAGTTCTTGCGCGCGTCCGCGCACTAATCGGAGCGGCAGGTCACGTCGTCGCAGTTTGTTACTGGCGATGCGCCCCATGTCTGGCGATAAATCGTAGCCAATGGGCATATAACCCCGCGCGGCCAAGTCAAGCTGGAGATTGCCAGTCCCATGTGCCAGTTCGAGAATCCGCGCGCTGGGAGGGGCGTTTAAATGTTTGAGCGCGGCCCGCTGCCAGTTTTGCCATTGGCCGAGCGAAACAACCACGCTGACAAGATCGTAAGTGAAGGCCAGTTCGTTATATAACAGGCGGAAGCCAAACCGGACGAGCCGCCACCAGAGTTTAACCACGCAACGCCTCGCGCATTTTGCCTGGATAATCAGTGATAATGCCGTTGACCCCTAAATCGCGTAGTTCAAGCGCTCGCTGGGGATCGTTCACCGTCCAGACATTCACACAATACTTGCGGCGGCGCGCCCAGGCCATATAAGCCGCATTCACCATATCCTGCGAGGGATGCCGCGCTTCGTGGGGGAAACCCAGCAGAATGAATTGTAAATAGCGGGGAATATCGGGCGCATAGAGGAAACCAATTGGGACTTCCGGCATTTCCCGGCGAAAGCGGCGCAGCGCAAAGGGGTTAAAAGACGAAATTATGACGCAGTCAGCAAGATTGTGCTGCCGGATTTTTTCAGCCACCGCTTTTTCTAAACCATCCGTCTTCACTGTTATAGACTTCAATTCGACATTGATAAACAGGCGTTTGCCGACGGTTTCAAAAACTTCGTCCAGAGTGGGAATGCGCGTTCCCTGAAAAGATTCAGCAAACCAGCTACCGGCGTCCAGTTCTTGCAGTTCGGCCAGGGACATCTGCTGAATATGTCCCGTGCCATTGGTGGTTTTATCTACGGCGGTATCGTGGATAACGACCACTTCGCCGTCTTTGGATAACCACACATCCAGTTCAATGCCATCCGCGCCGTGTTCCGCCGCCAGTTCAAAGGCGGGGAGTGTATTCATCGGCGCGTTTCCGCTGGCCCCCCGATGTCCAAAAATCAGCGTTTTCCCCTGGCGTAATTGATCGAGCAGCGCTGGCATGATTTTCACCTACAACACAAATGCCCATGATTTCATGGGCATTATCCTACGTGATCTGCCGGTTGTCTAGCGCGGCGCGATCTGAAGGTTGTTATCCACGACGCGCACTTGATAGGCGGGTACGTCAACCAGCGCGGGCGGCGCGGTGACTTTCCCGGTGCGCAGGTCAAATCGCGCGCCATGCCGGGGACATTCGATCTCACAACCGACGAGTTCCCCTTCCGCCAGCGGGTTGCCATCGTGGGTGCAAACATCCTCAATGGCATAATACTGGCCGTCTATATTAAAAATAGCGACCCAGCGGCGGCCTAGTTCGACCACCATCCGTTCACCCGGTTGGAGTTCGCCCGCTGTAGCGACGGTGATAAATTCGGCCTCGGCCATCGTTTATTCACCATCCTCGTCGTGTTTTTCCCATTCATTCAGACCATACAGCCCAATCATCAGCGTTTTTAACGACAGCAAAGCGCATTTCATGCGGTTGATGGTTAGCGGAAACCCAATGAGTTCAAAGATGTCGTCGCGTTTTAACTGCCGGATTTCATCCAGGGTTTTGCCCATAATTTCTTCCGCCAGCATGGAGGCGGTGGCCTGGCTGATGGCGCAGCCTTCACCATCCCAGGCAATTTCGGCGACGCGGTGGTTGTCGTCCAGGCGCAGGGTCAGGTGCAAACGATCTCCACAGAGCGGATTATGTTCCTCGTGATCCACGTCTGCCGGACTCAACACGCCGGGAAAACGCGGATTCTGGGCGTGGTCGAGAATATTTTCGCGGTACATATCATACATTTTGGGACACTTTCTAACGTTGGAAAGCCTTTTTCGCTTTATACAACGCTTCAATCAGGGAGTCAACCTCAGACAGCGTGTTATACAGGTAGAAGCTGGCGCGGGCCGACGCCCCAATCCCCAACTGGTCGTGCAGCGGCATAGCACAATGATGTCCGGCCCGGACGGCGATGCCTTCCACATCCAGTATTTGCGCCAGATCATGCGGGTGAATGTTGGCAAAGGTGAAAGTGGCAACTGCGCCTTTTTGCGATACATCCGGCCCATAGACCGTCAGTTCCGGGACTTCGGCCAGCCGTTCCAGCGCGTATTCTGTGATGATTTTTTCGTAGGCATGGATTTTGTCCAGACCGAGTTCGGTCAGATAATCCACTGCATAACCCAGGCCAATCGCCTCAGCAATGGCGGGCGTTCCAGCTTCAAATTTGTACGGTAGCTCATTCCAGGTGCTGCCTTCCAGCCGGACACGGGAAATCATATCGCCGCCGCCCATCCAGGGTGGCATGGCTTCCAGCAAAGCGCGTTTGCCATATAACACGCCGATACCGGTTGGCCCGACCATCTTATGGCCGCTGAAAGCATAAAAATCCGCATCAAGCGCCTGCATATCTACCCGCATGTGCGGCACACTTTGCGCGCCATCTATCAGGGCTAGCGCCCCGGCGGCGTGGGCTTGCCGGATGATTTCGGCAACCGGATTAACTGTTCCTAACACGTTGGAGACGTGCATCACCGTGACGAGTTTAACCGCACCCTCGTTCAGCAGTTGGGCGAAAGCCTCCATGTCCAGCGTACCATCCTCACGAACGGGGATGTACCGGATCGTAAAGCCTTTTTCCGCCGCCAGAATTTGCCAGGGAACAATGTTGGAATGGTGTTCCATCACTGTTGACAGCACCACATCGCCGGTTTGAAGATTGGCGCGCCCCCAGGTCTGGGC
>DATALK010000225.1:0-12596 GCA_036261085.1 Phototrophicaceae bacterium
CGCACCTGCTGGTATGCTCCCGGCGCGACGTGAAACACCTGATAAGCCGCGCCTGCCGCCAGATTAAAGGCCTTTTCCTGCGGGCGGCTGGGTTCACCGTTCACAATCGAGAACCGCACCACCAGATCCGCCGTCTGGTCAACGGTGCTGGTGGCTGGACTGAAACCCACATAGACATCCGCCGCCGAACCCGCCGTCAATGGCCGGGGAAACACCGCGACCAGATGCCGGTGCATCTGCTGGGCAATAGTGGTCGATTCAATCTCATCTGAAGCATCAGCCGGAGCGGTTTCATCATAAGCGGCCAGTTCTTCAACCGATGATCCGCCCAAATCCGACAAGCGGTAAATCTGATCACCGCTCATCTGTAAATACCCTTTCGTCACCAACCGCCGGACGACCTTGCCAAACAGGCGTTCGCTCAACCCCACTTCATCCATGATGAGTGAGGCATGGGCAATGGGTTCGTCCAGGCCGCTAAAAAACCGCAGCACGTCTAACGCTTCGGGCGGCAGCGCCCGTAGATGAAAGGGTAGTTCCATGAAACCGACTCCCGTGTGGATGATTTACAACATGACAATCCGTGCCCGGCCAGTGCGCGGATAAGTCGCATGACGAGTATCCACAATCAACCCGCTGTGATCCACCACATGCTGCCAGTCATAACAGGTATGGTCAGTCACAACGACCACGCAATCTGCCGTTTCTAGCAGTGTATCACTGTATTCAACGCTGTGCATCTCAAGGGTTTCTTCCAGGCGAATCCGGTCAATATACGGATCATTGTAAACCACATTGGCTCCCCGTTCGCGCAGCAGGCCGATCACATCCAGCGCGGGACTTTCGCGCACGTCGTTGACATCGCGTTTATAGGCCACGCCCAGCACGACAATTTTGGAACCCTTAATGGATTTGCTGTCATCATTCAGGGCCAAAGACACCTTGTTTATCACGTACAAGGGCATCGAGGTGTTAATTTCGCTGGCGAGTTCGATAAACCGCGCAGTGTAGTTCAGCGCCTTCAGCCGCCAGCTCAGATACAGGGGATCAATCGGGATACAGTGACCGCCCAACCCCGGCCCCGGATAAAACGGCATAAACCCAAACGGTTTGCTGGCTGCGCCGCGAATGACTTCCCAGACATCCACGCCCAGTTTGTCACACATCAGCGCCATTTCGTTTACCAGACCGATGTTCACCGCGCGGAAAGTGTTCTCCAGCAGTTTAACCATCTCGGCAGCCGTAGTTGATGACACCGGCAGCACCTGGTCAACAGCGGTTTCGTAGAGCGCTACCGCCACTTCCGTACAATGCGGCGTCACCCCGCCGACCACTTTGGGTGTATTCCGCACGCCATATTTGGGATTGCTGGGATCAACCCGTTCGGGCGAAAAGGCGACAAATACATTTTCGCCAACCTGGAAGCCGTTATTCATCAGGCGCGGGATGATAATTTCTTCCGTCGTGCCGGGATAGGTGGTGCTTTCCAGGATGACCAGCAGGCCCTCATGGCACACCGCCGCCACCGAGTCCACCGCTTCGATGACATACGACATATCCGGGTCTTTGGTCTTGCGCAGCGGTGTGGGCACACAAATACTGACGGTATCCGCCTGACGCAGCACTTCGTAGGAGGTCGAAGCGGACAGCTTGCCGCTCTCCACCAGCGGGCGCAGTCGCTCCGTCGGGATGTCCAGGATATAACTCTCACCGCGATTCAACATCTCCACTTTAGAAGCGAAAACGTCCACACCAATCACGGTAAACCCCGCCTCGGCAAATTCCACCGCCAGCGGCAGGCCCACATACCCCAGTCCGACGACACCGACGCGCGCCGTTCGTTGTTTTAGACGATTGAGCAATTCTTGCTTGATAGTCATTTTTTTCTCTTCAATAGATGGTATTCACCAGACACGCGATTATAAGCGCGCGCCGGAACAGCTTCAAGCCCCCATCAACCGGACAGGCCGCTATCGTCTTATTCAACACTGAATGTTTAGTTTCGGTGCATTAAGAATCGGCGATAGTCGGCGACTTCAGGACGGCTTCCATGTATTCGCCCGCCCGTTCACAGTGGGATAACATATCCGCTACCAGCGTATCCGCCAGCGGGCGGCGTCCATTTTTAAGATGTTGTTCAATCTGCCGCGTCTTCCCCTTAGCAATGCGCAGATAGGAATACGCGATGCCTAATTGAAGGCGCAAATCAAACGTTTCGTCGGCCCGTTCCTGGGCAAATGTTTGATAATCCTGTAACACCTGCCGAATCACCTCGTCCAGAATGACCATATCATCGGGGATCCGCCGGCGTTCATTGATTGTCACCTCCACATCCACCCGAAGCTGCGCAATGTCCAACGCGATGTCGCCATCCGAACGCACTTTTTCCAGGTCAATCAGCTTAAAATTAAAGTCGTCGCCGTCCGCCAGCGCCACCCGGCGAGGATCAATCATAATATTGCGGGTATGTAAATCGCCGTGCATGTAAGCGCGGGAAAATTTTTCCAGTTTGGTCTGGTGGGTCGCCAAATCGGCCAGTTTTTTGACCAGTTCCGCCTGAAGCAGATTGGTGCGCTGTTGTTCTTTCTCGTCGTAGGCCACCCGATTCCGCCGCCAATCCCAGACGAGGTTAAAAATTTTGGCAATGTTCTGGTGCATGGGCAGCAAATACAGATCATACAGCGTGCCATTGCCCGCTGGCAGCGCTTTCGACGAACCGGCCCGGTGCATGGCAACAAGAAACTTGCTCAGGCTCCGCGCCAGCAGCGCCGGATTTTGTAACAGTTCGGGATACCGGTATTCACAAATGGCTTCATACAGCGTTTGGTACTCGGTGAGGTCGGGCATAATGATGTAAGCCCGCTTTGCCGCGTCCTGATACGTTTCCTGGGGAACACTCACAAAATACGGGCACAGAAAATCCGGCAGTTGTTTATAATTATCCCGTTCCCGTTTAATATCATCACTCGAACCGTACTTCACAATCACCGAACTGGAAAAAATCGTCTGATTGGCGTCCAACGGGTTCCGAATCAGGGGATTTACCCGCAGTACCGTTGCGCCAGATAACCCCAGATTCAGCTTTTTGGGTTCCCGCGCCCACTCAATCGGCATTCCAGCGCGGAGCGTTTGTTTAATATTCTCTTTCTCGGAAGAACGCATCCCCTCGGAACGGTAATCCAACAGTTGATCCTGCACATAAGCCGCCGTGTAATAAGTCAGCTTATCCTCCAGGAAGGCTTGCAGCGCGATTAACGTCAGCGCCAGGGCCGTCAGGTAGTCCTCGTCCGGGTTCCCGGCAAAAATCATCTGGAGTTCGCTGATGGGGTCGGGGCGTTCAATAAAAAAGGCCCCCAACCACATTTCTAACGCTTGCAGCAGCGGCGCGTGCAGTTCGGTATAACCCTCATACAGCAGTTTGGTCAGATGGATAACCACCAGGCTGGTGCGTTGCAGCGCCGCCCAGAACAAGGCATAATTTTCCTGAATATCCTGGGCCGAAAGTTCATGCTGGCGCATTCGCTCCAGCAGCCAGTCCATATCTGTGCCAAAACGCCACAAACTACCAGCCCGTGAAAACTGGCGGCGCAGCAGCGCATTCTGATCCGATGTCAGGCGGCCAAAGAGGTCATAACGTAATCGGAAAGCGAGGGCCAATTCATCATCCGACGCGGCGGCCATCACCGCATGGTCCACCATAATTTTTAAATCATCGGCAGTCAGGGAACTGGGCAGAAAACCTTGCTTGTAGGCCGCGCACATCAACGCTAAGGCCCAGCTACTCGCTGCTGGCTGCTCCGGGATAACCAATTGCAGCCGATCAGCGGAACACTGTTCGGCCAATTGGGACAACCGCCCCTGTGCGGCCTCATCCTGCCGCAGCAGCAGTGCCACTTCCAGCCGGTAAAGTTCCGCTTCATCAACGGTCTGGTGCTGCGGGGTGGGAAACGGGGTGGCAAACCATTTGGCGGCGCGGCCTAAAATACCGTCCAGGACATCATCATCTAACTCAAAACCGTAAGCCAACAACCCCTTAACGTAATACCAGGACGCGCGCAGGGCTTCAAGCGGTACATTTCCTTCCACGTCGGCTTCTGTCAGGATTAAGCCGGAATATCTTTCGGAGGCGTGCAGCAAATTCATTGCCACACTGACCAGCATCCTTTTGAATTCAGGCAAATTGAAATTAATCGCCATGACGGCCTCCCCCAGATGATGTCAGGAACCGGCGTCAGCCGGGTAGTCCACCAGACCTAGCCCAGCGTATCCACCACTTTAGTGAGATATTCCAACGCTTGATCGGTATCGTTCAGCGCATCAAACGCCACGCGAATCGCTGGCCCCCGCCGGCTGTCTCGCAGCGAATGTTCGCCCTGCTTGGTGCGGCCTTTAGCAATTCGAATCAAGGATCGGGCCTGGGCTAATTGCACCCGAATCGCAAAGGTGCTGTCGTCTCGTTCCTGGGCAAACCGTTGATAGGTCTCTTGAACGGCCTTGATGAGCGGCAAAATCGGATCGCGTTCGGCGGCCACGTTCCGGGGCGCACGCAGCAGTTCCAGGTCAACCAGCAGTTCACCAACATCGTGGGCCGCATCCCCGTTCCGCCGGAACTTTTCCAGATCAATAAGTTTAAAATCCAGTTCGCTGTCGCGTTCGGTATTTTCGCGCTGTTTCAACCGGCGCACCATGATGTTCCGGGTATGCAAATCGCCGTGCATACAGGTGATCGGAAAACCTTCCAGATCAAGCTGGCGGCGCACCAGATATCCGATTTTTTCTAACAGGGAGCGCTGCAACTGCGGCGCATATTTTTGTTTATCGGTGTTTTCCAGCAGCCGATTTTCGAGGATGTAACCAAACACCTGATACACATGCTGCTGCATCGGCAGCAGATACAGCTGCATTAGCAGTCCATCCTGGGCAAACGTCCGAGGTCGGCCATCCCCGCGATGCACACGCAGCATAAATGGCCCCAACTCATTCACCAGCGCCTCGTGGATTTGCGGCACTTTTTGCAGGGCGTCATACAGGGTCCGATAGCGATTCAAATCCGCCATGATGACGTAAGCGCGCCGCTGCTGCTGGTCAACAAAACTGGGCTGGGGAATATTGACAAAACATTCTTTGATCGCGGCAGGCAGTCGGTCATAATTTCCGCGCTCGTGGTCAATTTCCTCGATTGGCCCGTACTTCACGACCAGCGATTCAGCATTCGGGATCGTCAGCCGGAAACTATCATCATCCGGCTGCATGGGGTTACATACGCGCGGGCGAATCCGAACTACATTCGAATCCGACATCCCCAGCCGCAGTTGCTCCGGGGCCTTTTCCAAATCAACCTGAATCCACCCTTGCAGCGCCTTTTTAATATTCACCGTATCGGATGGCTCCACCTGGCGCACCTGCTGCGAGGCCATCTTCCGGTGCATATAGGTCGCGCCCCAGCGGATCAACGGCTCATTCAGGTACGCGCGCAGGGAAACCAGCGTGCGCGAAACAATCAACAGATAATCGTAGGGATTGGGGAACAGCGTCCGCAGCGTTTCCACCGCGTTGGGGCCATGAAAAACACCCCACCACAATTCCATCGCCCGCCCCACTACCGCGCCCAGTTCTGGATAAGCGGGCAGCAGCGGCATCAGATTTTCAATGACATAACAGGTACTCAGCACGGTTTCGCGGAAGATTTCGCGGTAATCCGCCACTAAATCTGCTGTTAACTGCTGCTGCTGAATGGACGAACTAATCACCAGCATATCCTGGCTGAGGCCCCACAACCCGCCGCTCTTTTCGGCAATTTGCAGCAGATCGTGCAAATGTTTGCGCTGCTGGCCGGGCGTCAGCCGCCCGATAATTTCATGCCGCAGCCGCAGCGCCAGCGCCAAATCTTTATCCCGGCGCGTATCCTGCACCACCCGATTCGCCCACTTGCGCAAATCTTCGTCGGCCATCAGCCCATTCAGGACACCCACTTCCCGTGCCTGCGCCAGCACCTTCACAGCCCATAACGTGTCGAAGGCCAGATCATTCGATTGGATGTCAAAGTAATCTGTGGGCGTGCGCTGCTGCACCAGTTGTTGCAACCGGGGCAGCACCGAGGGATGAGTTGGCTGCAAACTCAACAGCGCTTCCAGCCGGTTCATCTCCACCGCATCAATACGGCGGTGCTGTTCGTTAGGGAAAACACTGCCAAACCAGTCTGTGGTTTCCTGCAATTCATCCTGATCGGCAGTAAAACCATACGCCAGCAGCGCGGTAGTGTAATGCTGGGTCACCCGCACCGCATTCGGCTGGACATCACCACTCTGGTTAATGGGAACGCTGAGAATCAGTTCGGGGTATTCATAACGGGCGCGCAGCAGATCGAGTACCAGTTCACCGAGGGTTTGTTCAAGATCATGGAGTTCACGTAGGGTCATAACACAATTGTGTCGCCGTTTGCTGCTGGCGAATAATATTGGTTTTTTTAAACAATTTTTAATTGTAACGGATGAAAAACACAATTGCTACCATAAAAAACGCCCGGTTGTGTACCGGGCGCCAGTATGACTATTTTTAGGCGTTCAAACGCGCTTATGCCCCTGGACTATTGGGGGCTTCCGGGGTGACATCAAGCGGCGGGTGAACAAACGGCAGCCCGTCCTCGCCAAAAGGCATCCCTGGCATCATCCCCTGGAAACCAGCCTCGTCCAAAGTCGCCTCAATTTCTTGCGCTGCGCCATCCCGCAGCACGGACAGTGTGACGGTATCACCCGGCTCATAGGCCAACAGGCGATCCCGCAGGGTGCGTTCGACATCCACCTGATCGCCATCAACCGCTGTTACGATGTCGTTCACTTCCAATCCCGCTGTCGCTGCGGGGGAATCCGAGACGACTTCGGTAATCAGCGCGCCCTCTGTCTGCTCAACCTGATGTTCTTTAGCAACATCGGCATCCAGCATCACAAACGCCACCCCCAACCGCGCGCCGCCGCCCACCATCATACCGCTAAACGGCATTCCAAATGATTGTCCCTGTCCAGTAGACGGTTTAGCAAAATCTTCCAGATTCAGTTCCAGCGAAACGGCTGTCCCATCCCGTTGAACTTGTACAGCCAGCGGTTGGCTCAAATCCAAATTCCGCAGCGCCCGCATCACATCCATTGGCCGATTAATGTTGGTATCGCCCACTTTGGTGATGACATCGCCCACTTCAAAGCCAGCGGCAGCGGCGGGTGAACCCTCAATGACTTCGCTCACAGCCACCCCTTGATCGCTAATATCCAGGCGCAAACCCAGCCCTAAGGCTTCCATCATGCGGGGATTTGGCATATTAAACTCAAAATTCGGCGCTGATGAGCTGGTGGCTTCTTGAGGACGTTCCGCCAAGGTGGCTTCCAGCGACAGAGTTTTGCCATCGCGGGTCACACTAAGCGTCACCGTATCCCCAACCGCAAAAGTTCCTAATACATCTCGAATGTTAGCCACCGTCACGGCTTCATCGTTAATGGCCGTAATCACATCACCAACCTGCAAGCCTGCTGCTGCCGCCGGGCCGTCCGCGACCACTTCCCCAACCAGCACCCCATCCGGGCTTTCCGCCGCGCTTATACCCAGAAAAGGGGCGCCGGTTGATTGCGTTTCGGGTGTCGCTTCGGGAGTGGCGTCCTGCGCTGCGCCTAAATTCACCGCGAACAGCGAGCCAATCAGGACCAAGATCAAAGCTGCCGAAATATATAGAGGTTGTTGTCTAAGCATTTTGGTTCTCCTTCAGGGTGTAACTGGCCTCAGCCAAATTGGAATCATGCCAGTTTATTGCAGGCTAACCATAACCTGGCTATCTGAAAAATCTGTGAAATCGAGATAAAAAGGTGCTTAATGGTTAATGAAAGACATCTTGCATGGCCTATTTTCTATTTTGGTGTACTATTTACGAAGCGTCATTAGCAATATAGCCCTGATCACTTTTATCAAGTGTCTTTGGTTTGATCCAAAACAGGCTTTAGGAGCAAGATATGCCCAATGGTGGCTTACTACCGAGTTGCTTCGTCTGCGAACGAGCGGAAAAGACAAAAAATGCGCGCGGAATTCCCAAGCAGATCTACTGCAAACAGCATTCAATGTCTATAGCTGCGCCGATACACACCTTCTGTCCCGACTTAATTGGCGCCAATAACTTTACCGAACGTGAGCAGATTACGGGTCAGGATATCTATACCTGGATCGAGATTACTTACGGAATTCGGCAAGCTCCAGGCATTCCGATGTATTATCAGGAATATGCTGTATTGGCTCCCATAGCCGTTTATCGAGGCTGGTCTGAAAAGCAGAAAATAGCAGCGGCCAGAGCGATAGATCAACAAAAGAAAAAGGAGTTGGACGAAAAAAAATAGACGTACCAAGTAAAATCATAATAGCGTAGCACTCAATTCTTTAAAATCCATCGCCTACGGGCCAACACTTCATGACCAAAACACATATTAAAGTTTTCCCCATCCTGCTCATTGCCAGTTTACTGCTGCCGCTGCTGCTGTTCGCCTATACCGGACTTAACAGCCGTTACATCGCCGACGATTACTGCTGGCCGGTAACGGTTCATAGCCAGGGAATTTTTAACGCTATTGCCACCTGGTACAACACCTGGTATGGCCGCTATACCCAAATGCTGATTATGGGCGTGATCGCCGCGCTAGGCCCCGAATTTGTGCCCATTTACCCGGCTTTGATTGTCATTGGCTGGCTGGCTTTGTTAATTTGGAGTGCCAACCAGGGTCTTCAATGGGGCCATTTTCCCCAGGCTAAAAAACTGAGTGTTATAGCTGGCAGTCTGATTCTTTTTGCCACACTGGACAGCACCCCCAGTCTGATTCAGGCGTTATATTGGATGAGCGGGACGGTGGCTTACATCGGCAGTCTGATTGCGCTCACCTTTATCATCGGGTTTCTGTTTTATACCCTCCGCCGCCACACCGATTATATCCCGTTGCGTTCCCATATCATCCTGGCGGTAGCGACCTTTGCCGGGGGCGGATTATCGGAAACCTATGCCGTACTGCAAATTGCCATCCTGGGGCTGATTTTCTTGGGCTGTCTCCTATTTGCACCGGCAGCCAGCAAACGCCCGCTGCTCCGGTTGCTCGGTGTGGGCGTGTTTTTCTCCATCCTGGCCCTGATGATAGTCCTGGTCGCTCCAGGCAACACCGTGCGGCAGGCGCATTTCTCCCGACTGCCGCTGCTTCAAGTGGCCTGGATGACCTTTTATGTTTCTTTTTCCTACCTTTTTGTTTCATCTGGCCTGTTTGCGCCGGTAACGATGCTGGTAGCCAGTCTCCTCCCAATGTTCGTGGTTTACCAGCTTGATCCACTGGAGGCCCGCCTGCGGCTGCGTCCGCGTCAAGTTGGGTCACTCCTGGCGCTGTCAGCGCTCATCACCCTCATACTCGTCATGGCGTGTATTGCCCCAGCTATTTATACGATGGCGACCCCGCCCGCCGCCCGCGTCTATGTTATTCCGCAGTTGATTTTAGTCTGTTTAGCCGTATTCTGGGGCAGCGTTCTCGGCTTAGGCGCGCGCTGGCGGCAACCACGTCTTAAACCTGCAACACAGTTAATGACCAGTATCATGATAATTGGGTTATTGGTGATTGGCCCACTCGCTTCAACGGGGCAAACGCTGGCGGAACTCCCCGATTTCCAGACATATGCCACCGAATGGGATACGCGCGACCAGACCATTCGTGCTGCCGCCGCCAGTGGACAGCGAGTCGTTGAAACCCGGATGCTGTCGGTTGACATTGGCAGCCGCGCGGGTTTGGAACCCATTGGCCCGGAAGCCAATACCGGCGTCAATTCCTGTGCCGAACACTATTATGGCCTGGAGGCCCTGAGCGCCCGGACATTATTACAAATGGGCAGCAAAACACCGCCAAGTGTTAACTAAATCTGGAATAATTGGCGCATTTAAAAATCAGATCCGACAGACAAACAATAAGGCATCAATGACACAAAAATTAGAGAAATATCTCCCCTACTTGATTGTGACGGCCATACTGCTGCCGTTATTGATGATGGCTTATGTAGGACACTACAGTCGCTACCTGGCCGACGACTACTGTGTCGCCAGCGAAGCCCTGGAAAAAGGAATCATTGAATCCACCCGCTACTGGTATAACAACTGGTCGGGTAGATATAGCCTGTTTCTAGTCTTGGGTATCATCAGCTCATCAGGACTGACGCTAACAGCCCTCCTGCCCACCCTGATTATTTTGTTATATATCACGTCTCTTTCGTGGACAATCTACCAGATTATCACTGGATTTCGCTTTCCAAAACCAGTTTGGTTAGCGCTGCTGCTGGCACTCCTGATTACTTTCGCCACCTTTGAAGGCACACCTAGCATCATTCAATCGTTATATTGGGCCAGCGGCATGTCGCCTTACGCCTTACCTTTATTGGTTTTGATCTTCTTGATCGGATTTATGGTTCATATCTTGCGCCGACATTCTGAGAAAATCCCCATAGCTGCAATCATCGCCATTGCCAGTTTAACGTTTGCCGCTGGCGGACTATCGGAAGTTTATAGCGTTTTCCAAATCAGCAGTTTTGGATTGCTCTTTATGGGGGTTTTAGTTTTCGCCCCCAAACCAAATCAACGACCAGCCCTGCTTCTGCTCACCGTTAGCCTAATTTTCTCCATGTTAGCGCTGCTTCTTGTTCTGGGTGCCCCCGGAAATACGATTCGATTAGCGCAATTTCCCCGTCTGCCACTGCCGATTGTGGTAGTACGAACCCTTCAGATCACCGTATCATATATCGCCAGCGCGGCCATCATTTTTTCACCAACGGCCTTACTGATCTCCGTTTTACTACCGCTGCTGCTGTTTTACCGGATTGAAGTCATCCCGACATCCTTACGGTTATCGCCCCAAAAAGTTCGGTTGTTGTTAGGGTTGTCAGCCGTGATCGCCATTGTTCTCGTTATGGCCTGCGTTGCCCCACCGATTTATGCCACAGCGGTAGCCCCGGCAGCGCGCGTTTATATCCTGCCGCAGTTCGTGCTGGTGCTTACCGCCTTATTTTGGGGCTGTGTCATGGGCTTAGGTGCCCGCAGGGGACAACCACGCTTAAAACCACTGACCCAGTTGGTTACTGGTCTTATGATTTTGGTGCTGCTGGTGATTGGCCCGTTAGTCTCGACCTGGCAAACCCTAACGGAAATACCCGATTTCCAAACGTATGCCACCGAATGGGATGTCCGCGACCAAGCCATTCGTACCGCCGCTGCGCACGGCGAACGTGAGATTCAGACGCAGATGCTCCAGATTGATATGGATGTTCGCGCCGGATTAGAAGGTATCGGACCGAAAAGTAACACGGGATTCAATACCTGTGCGGCCCAGTATTATGGTGTTGATACACTAACGGCTCGAACCCAATTGCAAATGGGTCACAAAATGGACTTAACAGAATAGGTAGCAAAATGACGATAAAATCTCGCTTCCATATTGATCCAGGTTGGCTACTCGTAGGTTTGATCTGGATTATTTTCCTGATTATGGCGGTACTTATTTACACCAGGCATCCCAATGGCGCGGGTGACTTTGGTTGGACGTGGCGTGGTGCCCAACGAATTATCCACTACATCCCACTGTACGAAAATATGACGACAAGAGACTACAACTATCCGCCGCTTTTAGCCTAGGTGGTTTCACCCATTATCGCGTTGGTTGATCAGGATACCTCAGAAATTATCTGGTTTATCCTTAACGCTGTGTTACTTTTTATAACCCTATGGCTCCTCAGCCGGTATATACCCACACCGAGATCAAGACAAATATTCTGGGCCGCTACGCCTTTTTATATGCCCGTATTTATGTCCTTCTTCCTGGGACAAAGCACTTTTGTCCAATTGATCTTGTTGGCAGGCGCATGGGTCGCTTTTAAAGAAAATAAGCGCGTAATAACGGGAGTACTCATTGCATTCGCCGTCTGGCTCAAGTTTTATCCGGGACTGTTTATCATCTATTTTCTGTGGAAACGGGATTGGCGCGTCGTCACCAGCAGCTTGATTACCACCGCCCTGGTGATCCTTTTCCAGATTGCGATTTCAGGTTTGGATGCGTTCATTGTCGCTTTCGCGCAAAAACTGTTTTCCGAATCGCCTCAGGTGATGCCGCTCTTGATCAATCCCCTAATGGTTCACCTGACTCGTTTTGGGTTGACATTCATTGTCCTCGGCGCATTGTTTTATCTGACAGCCCATCCGGTACGAATGCAGCAAACCACCGAAGATCAATTTGATCTGGAATATGCCGTCACCCTCCTCTCAGCACTTTTACTAGGTTCGACCCTGGGCATTCATGCCATGCTACCGGTTTTACCGGTCTTTGTGATTCTGCTGCGCCGCAAATATGGTCTAAGCCATTTATCCCGATACCGCCTGAAATTACTTTGTACGGCGGCAAGTATTCTCATCAATATCCATTGGTTTATTATGTGGGCATATGTACTGCCGCCGTCAGAAAACGTCGTACCGCACCGGATAACCGCGATGGCGTGCTGCAAGATGTGCATTGGTATGCCGGAACGATTGGCGGCGCGTTCCAGGGTTACACGCT
>DATALK010000229.1:0-4915 GCA_036261085.1 Phototrophicaceae bacterium
TGGGGGAAGCTGGATAATCACAAAACTCATGATAGAAATGGCAATGATGGTCGCAATGGCGGCCAGCGTTCGCCGGATAAGAAACGGTAACATCTTCAATCTTTCTGTAATTCTTCAAGCAACGATTTTTCCTACATTCCGAGCCAGGAAAAGCGCTTTTCCCGGCCCGAGGTGGTACGCAACGCTGTATTTAGAAGCAATTTGAGAAGTTTCAATCCCCGGCCCCGTTTCTGAAAAATGAGGTCGTTGGCTCCGCCTGGGGTTCAAAACCCCAGGCTAGAGGCCAAACCTTTAAACCGCTGAAGCGGTTCCCGCTTGGCTGGGGCAGCCTGACGTTTTAAACATCAGGCGAAAACCGGGCGAGTGCGCATTAAAAACCTACCCTTAAAAGCCCCCGCGCCATCTACTGGAGCGGGGACTGAGGCATAGCGCTAACCGCTCAAATGCTGTTACTTACGTTGACCGAAAGAAAAACTGTTTGGGCCGCGCAATCCCTTCATTGCGCAGAGAGTCATCGCTGATGAAGCCGCTGCCAACGTTGAACATATTGTTCTTCACGATAATCGGGGTCGGGTCTTCGCCGACAGTACCGATCATGTAAGGATGTTCAACATGGATACTGAGCAGTTCCGTCATCATGGCATTGCGTTTGGCTTCGTCCGGTTCCTTCTGGATCAGGTCCCAAAGTTCGTGCAGACGACGAATCGGATGGTCGGCTGGTGGCTCGGCTACCGTTGTCGTGGTCGTGCCATCGCCATAAACCATAGACGCCATGTAATTGGCATACCGGGACGCCCAAGGGCCGTCCGAGATGGTGCCCAGATAACGGCGCGGGTCGGCCATGACCACCGAACTGCGGTCAACATACCAGACACCCACTTCGATGTCACCGGCCTGATCCCGTTCTTCCAGGAGTGAGCGTTCCAGCACTTCCTGGCTGACCTTAATGCCAATGGCCTCCCAATAGCTGGAAACCACGCCTACTTCATCGGGATTCATGCTGCCGAGGGCTTCGGTATAGGTGATGGTAAAGCCCAGCGTCTTACCATCTTTCATGCGATAGCCATCAGCATCCCGTTCGGTGAAGCCGAGGCCGTCCAAAAGTTGGTTGGCGCGATCCGGGTCATATTCAATCCATTTGGATTCAAATTCAGGCATATACTGCGGCGAACCGGAGACCGGGGAGGCCTGACGCGGTTTCAGCAGCCCGTTGTAGACCAGATCGTTCAATTCCTGGCGGTTGATAGCGATAGACAGCGCCTCGCGGAATTCAGCCGTATCAAACAGCGCCGCTTTTTCGGGATCGGGATGGGAAATATTGGGGTGGAAGGCGTTGGTGGAGGCCGAACGCCATGTCACCACATGATAATCACCCGCGTCCTCATTTTCTTTAAAGAAAGTGAAGTCAATGGAGGAGATATGGCGCGACTGCATGTCAATTAACCCCTGCGCCACCCACAGATTCAGCGTTTGGGTATCTTCAAACAGGGCATGAGACACTTTGTCAATATAAGGGAGCTGGTTCCCCTCGGTATCCACCGCATGGTAATATGGATTCCGTTCCATCACCCAGGGATCATCCAACGGCGTATTGATGGCGCGCCAGGGATTGATAATGGGCAGTTCCGGGTTGCGGAAGAAGAAACTGATGGGGCCGCGACCATCACCGGGAGCCTGTTCGTACCACAACTCCTGCCAGGTAGCAACGCCGTTGGCTTGCATCGCCGCATCAATCAGCGCTTGATCGGCAGTATCAGCATCGCCCAGGTATTTTTCCAGGTAATGTTTGGGGGCGGCCATCGTCGGCCCAGCGACCAAACCGGAAGTGTTGGTTCCCATACGGATGGGCAGCAGCGGATTGGGCACCGCAAACGTCACTTTCCAGGTCAGTTCGTCTATGACATCCAGCTTCATCAAATTGGCTTCATCGCCGCCCAGGCCAACATTCAGCGTATCTGGTCTGGTAAACAGATTCGTGACAAACATCTTGTCATACCAGAACTGCACATCTTCTGTGGTGAACGGTGCGCCATCCGACCACTTCAGACCTTCACGCAGTTTAAATGTATATTCCGTCGCGTTATCATTCTGACTCCACTCGGAAATATAATTCGCTACCAGGTTGGTGGTATCTGCATCCGGCGCGTCCCACTGAATGGCCCCTTCTTCACTGAGCTTCACGGGTCCCCAACGATCCGACAACCCTTTGAACGCGCGATGCCACGTCCCGCCATATTCACCCACTTCGGCAAACGGCGTGATGACCCGCGGATTAACAGGCAACCGCTGGTCAACGGAAGGCAGGCTCCCCGCAGCAACCAGTTCGGCCAGCATGGGGGCTTCTTTATATTTGGCCCCCTGAGCGACGACTGAAGGCACGGGGATAACATTGGCAGCAATAGCGGCGGCGGCCCCACTTGCCATCGCTTTCAAAAAATTACGCCGCGACAATTGATCCTTACTCATAAATATTTCTCCATTCTAAGCATGATCGACTCAAGATTTTCAGCAGATGATTGCTCGATGTTCGGCCCCCTTTTCTAGATACCAATGGATCAGGACTTACCCATCCCGTAAGCGGGATAGGTCGAGAAATCAGTTATTCAGGGAGTTCGGGAAATTGGCGGTGAATTTTGGCGGTCATCATGGCTTCAAAAAACCAGGGCAGCCAGTAATGGTATTTTTCGGGAGAGGCCCCCTGCGCCGTCATCGTAATCTGGCGCGTCTCATCGTAAAACAGGCGCGTCCAGCGTTTGCGGAGCGTCCCCTGCTCCTGGAAAGTGTATTGGGCTTCCAGGTAAATCACGCTGCCGATGACCGTTTGCTGACGAGATTCGATATTAACCGCCGGAAGGTGTTCAATCCCCTCAAAAAAACCTTCGGCCAGGGCCTCCAGATCAGCGGCAGTGACGGGCGCACCCAAATCAAACAAATCTACAGCAAAAATTGTCGCGGGGTCATGGGGGTCAGGCCCAAAGAGTTTCCCGTCTCGGCCATTGGCCCAGACAAAAGGATGCCAATTCATGGGGAGGAAGAAGGAATAATATTGCGTGCGATGCCACGCCAACCCTTGAACGGCTGGGTAAAATTTTTGCGGGGTATTCAATTATGCTGCCCTTAAAAAATTATTGATTTAACTATGGAGTCTTGAATGCCTTTGCAAACCCCTCAACATTTGCTATCGTTACAGAGATTGATGATTACGTTACGACGTAACTTAGTCAAACGTTATGGGAACATATACTGTATCTTGGGCCACTTGTCAAGAAATTGCAGAGAACGACAAACGCTCGAAATGACTAAATTCCCACCAGCGGCAGACCGGGTATTGAGGGAAAACAGCCTACCATCCGCGCTGGACAAAAGCAGCGGAATCGTACCTGGTTTTTAAATTGAGATGGCACCATAAAGGAACCTTAAATGTCAACTTTAAAACCAACCAGGCCCAATGAAGATGGTTACGAGCTGTGGCTGCGCTACGCCCCCATCGCCAATCCTGATTTACTCCACACCTACCGGGCGGCCATCACCCACCTGGTTTGCGAAGGCGCATCCCCAACCCTGCTGGCGGCCCGCGCTGAACTCTGTCTGGCCCTGGAACGACTGTTGGGCCGTCCGCTGCCCAGCACGGAACCGGTTACAGCGGGGAGCGCGCTCGTAGTGGGAACGCCGCACAGTTCCAGAGTCGTCGCCGCACTGAACCTGCAAGCAGCACTGACACCGGTAGGGAACGAGGGATATATCATTAGAAATATCTCGGCAGCGGGCCAACCGGAGATTGTCATTGCAGCGAACACAGATATTGGCGTGCTTTATGGCACTTTTCACTTTTTGCGCCACTTGCAGATGAACCAGCCGCTGGATGATCTCAACATCGTCAGCCTTCCCAAAACCCAATACCGGATGCTCAATCACTGGGATAATCTGGATCGCACCATCGAACGCGGTTACGCCGGGTTTTCCCTGTGGGACTGGCACAAACTGCCAGACTATCTTGATCCCCGGTATCAAGACTATGCGCGGGCGAATGCTTCCATTGGCATCAACGGGGCCGTCTTGACCAATGTCAATGCCAGCAGTTTGATTATGACCCGGCAGTACCTCGTCAAAATGGCAGCCCTCGCCGACGTTTTGCGCCCATATGGCATTCGCGTATTTATCGCGCCGCGTTTTAATGCCCCAATGGAATTGGGCAAGCTGCCAACGGCGGATCCGCTCGATGCGACGGTGATCGCCTGGTGGCAGCAGATGGTAGCAACGATCTACACCATCATCCCGGATTTTGGCGGTTTCCTGGTCAAAGCGAATTCCGAAGGGCAGCCCGGCCCCCATGATTATGGTCGCACCCATGCGGATGGCGCGAACCTCCTGGCGGAGGCGTTGGCGCCACACGGCGGCGTAGTCATCTGGCGCGCGTTTGTTTATGACCCGGATGTGCCAGAAGACCGCGCCAAACAAGCCTATTCCCAACTAGTGCCGCTGGACGGCCAGTTTAAGGAAAACGCACTGCTGCAAGTTAAAAATGGCCCGATTGATTTTCAACCGCGCGAGCCGTTCCATCCCTTATTTGGCGCAATGCCCCAAACGCCGCTGCTGCTGGAACTGCAAATCACCCAGGAATATCTGGGCTGTGCCACCCATCTGGCCTATCTCGCGCCGCTGTTTAAAGAGACGCTGGACACGGATACTTATTGTCAGGGGCCAGGGTCAACCGTTGCCAGGGTCGTGGATGGTAGCCTGGATCAGCACCCGGTATCCGGCATGGCCGGGGTTTCCAATATCGGGGATGACCGCAACTGGTGCGGTCATCCCTTCGCCGCCGCTAACTGGTATGCCTTTGGCCGTCTGGCATGGGATCATACCCTGACAGCGGAAACGATTGCCGATGAATGGCTGCACCAGACCTTCGTTAATG
>DATALK010000231.1:0-2355 GCA_036261085.1 Phototrophicaceae bacterium
GCAAAAGTGGTGGGATGAAATACAGCAGCAAATTGAACGGTGTGAGGGCTTTCTGTACCTGCTGTCACCGGAATCGATCAGTTCGCAATACTGCCAGAAAGAACTGGCTTTGGCCCAGGCGTTGGGCAAACAGATTTTCCCGGCACTGATTCAATCAAAAGTGGTCATCCCGGATGCTTTGCAGGATTATCACGCTATTGATCTGACGGGGGGCCTAAACAGCCGAACCGTCAAAGCGTTGTTAAATGCCATTTATGTGGCCGAGCGAATGCCTGTGCGGCGTGTACCGGTGCAACCCGTGGCGCCGACCTATTCTCTGGTGGCGCTGGAAGCCGTCAATACGGTAACACTGATTAATGAAGTGGGCGGGGCGCTGGAAGCCGGAAACTTCGATCAGGCCGTTTTTTTACTCAAACAATTTAAAGAATCGGGTTATGCCTCGCGCTTCATTGACCTGGAAGCGATTTTACATGAGGCCGAAGACGCGCTGGAACACCAGGCGTATCTGCGGGAGGCGGAACGGGAGTATCGCCCGATTGTTTCATTGGTGCAGCGGACCCGGACGCGGCATCTGGGGCTGCAAGCCTTCGCCGGTTTTCACAAACAGTTTCCCGATTATGATCCTGAAAATCTGCTTGAATACTGTGAATTTACCACACTCTACGCCCTGGAATGGTGTTGTATTCCGGCGGGTAAGGTGACGT
The DNA here is from genome assembly GCA_036261085.1 of Phototrophicaceae bacterium. Taxonomy (GTDB): domain Bacteria; phylum Chloroflexota; class Anaerolineae; order Aggregatilineales; family Phototrophicaceae; genus CFX2. Next base: position 705 of record DATALK010000231.1, read on the forward strand.
TACGCCGGGAGGTCGGGAATACCACCCATTCGGTTTCGACTTTCTGTATCAGCAAATATCCCATCACCAACGACCAGTTTAAGGTTTTTGTCGAAGCCTCAGATGGTTATCGAGATGACCGCTGGTGGAATTATTCACCGGATGCCCGCGACTGGCATCATACGCATCTTGAACCTCTGCCTATCCCCGATGGGCGTGGTAATCTGCCGTCTGTCAATGTGTGCTGGCACGAAGCGATGGCTTACTGCCGGTGGTTAAGTGTTCAGACCGGCTTAAATGTGACGCTGCCAACGGAGCAGCAGTGGCAGCGGGCTGCTCAGGGTGATGATGAACGGCAGTATCCCTGGGGGGATGAATTTGAGGTAGCCTATTGCAACACCTATGAAAGCCGCTGCCGGGAAGCGACTCCGGTGAATCACTATCCCGCCGGGGTCAGCCCGTATGGGGTTTTTGATATGGTGGGGAATGTCTGGGAATGGTGTCTGAATACGGAGCGGGGTAGTTTGGACGAGAACCGCTCGGATGAGCGCGTGGTGCGTGGTGGTTCCTATATCAGTGGCGCGGAGCGGTCACGCACGACCTCCTATTTCCATTTGAACCCGCTGTGCCGATATGACACCATCGGCTTTCGGATTGTCCACGACTAGAATCAAAAATGATGCGGAATTCCGCATCATTTTTACGTCCCTGCTGAGACTCGAACTCAGGCTTCAGCCTCCGGAGGGCTGCGCTCTATCCACTGAGCTACAGGGACAACTGAGATTATGATAACAGGTTTTTAGCGGTTGAGCAAGCCTGATTCAATCGAGTTTTTTGACCTCCAGCTTAGGGGCTAAGTTCGCGCCGTTTTTCCTGGGCTTCGGTCTCATCTGGCGCATATTCCAGAATCGCGTTGTAAACTTTTAGCGCTCGTTCGGTCTTGCCCGCCTGTAAGTACTCTTCGGCCAGCGTGTACCAGGGCTGCATGGCCGTGCGGCCTGGGCCGGGGGCGCGGACTTCCGGCAGCAGATCAAAGATGGCAGGCCGCCCGTAGAGAGTGGCGGCAAATTCCTGTAAGGTCGTGCGCGGCGGCAGCGCTTCAGCGCGCCGTTGGTGGGCTTCTTCCGGTGTCGCTGCCAGTTCGGCGCGGATGGCATTGGGATACTCGGCCCACGTTGTTAATAAGGTCGCAATATCTAAATCGCGGCGCGCGGCGTTCGGGTCAAGCCGTAGTTCGGCGCGGGCGCGGGCAGCATAATAGTCGCCGGTGGTTCGCGCCTGTTCAATCGCTGCTGTAAAGTAAGCGGTGGCCGCTGTCGAATCCTGGTTAACAGTCAGAGCGTGTTCTCCGGCGATCCAGTACTCAGCCGCCGTTTGGGGGGTATCACTTACCATCTCGGCGGCACGTTCTGGGTTATGGGCGGCCAGGATGCGGTACTGCCAATCTGGTTTCACTTCTTTATTGGTCAGATAACGCTCCACCGCCTGACGACGTAAATCCGTTTCCCACCAGAAATCTGCTAATGGTAGGCGATTATAGACAATGCGCGGCAGGTATTCGGCATAGGCGGTGACAATTTCTTCGGCGGGCGCGGCCTGGAGGATTTCGGCCAATTGTGCCCAGTGCAAGGTTGCCGGGGTGCGCCGGTTGATTTGCCGCGCCCGGTTTAGG
>DATALK010000240.1:0-5541 GCA_036261085.1 Phototrophicaceae bacterium
CGCACCTCACCCGCAAAATCAATCAGCACAATGTCCTGATCCGTCGTGCTTTTCTCGGAAAAGACCATGCCGGTGCCATCCGGTATCCAGGCCGGGTCTTTGTCGGCGACAGTATTATCAATGATGGGCTTGCCCAGGCCGCCACTGGCGTTCATCAGATAAATATCTTCGATACCGGCCTCATCCGAAACGTAAGCCAGTTGGCCCCCATCCGGCGACCAGACCGGGTCAATATCGTTAACGTCATTGTCGGTCAGTTGTTTGGCCGCCGCCGCACAGCCGCCGGGAAGCTGCGCGCAGTTGACATCCACGACCACGATTTCATAATCTGCGCCGTCAACCCCGGAACCAAACGCCAGTTGGCGACCATCCGGTGACCAGTCAGGATACCAATCGCTGATGGCGTTCGTGGTCAGTTGGCGCGGGCTGGAACCCATTTCCAGCGTATAAACTTCGTAGTCACCATCTGCGTCCGACACATACGCCAGCACATCTTTACCAGCCGCAGACGGCGGCGCCGGGGGTTGGGCGGCCACTAAAAATGTGCCCGCAAAAAAGACCAGACACAAAAACATGCAGGCTCTTAGCAATCTTTTGGACATAGTTTCTCCTAATCGTTAGAAAAATGATACAAGGAGCTTCATTCTATTTTACGCTCTTTACTTTTTACGGAGTCTCTTTTGGCCCCAATTATCTGGGATAAAGGTCATAGGTGGGTGCTGCGGGGGTGGAAGGAGCGTGCTGCTCGATAGTCTCCGGCCTTGAGCTGGCTCGGCTGCCGGGGGCGCGGCTGGTCGTTCGGGCCTGGATGGGCTTGCCTATCGTCAGAAAGTGACTCTATCGTTATCATAAACGGATTAAGTCCTTAACGTGGTTAGCGCTGGTTATATTTTCGCGGAAATTCGGAGAAAGTGGAGGTTTGTTGATGTTTTCAGTGAATTTGACCGGGCGCGTGGCCCTGGTCACGGGCGCGGGACGTGGCATCGGCAAGGCAATTGCTCAAGGATTTGCGGACTGCGGCGCGCGGGTCGCCGTGAACGATATTGATCCCCAAACAGCGGCCCTCACTGCCGGAATTTTATCCGGTGACGCCCAAGCCTATGTCGCCGATGTGGGCGATCCAGCAGCCGCGCAGTCAATGGTCGAACAGGTCGCGGCGGATTTTGGCCGCCTGGATTTTCTAATCAATAATGCCGGGATTGAACCGAAAGTCCCCATTCTGGACATGGCCGTTAGCGACTGGCAGCGCGTGTTAGATGTGAATCTCAGCGCGGCGTTTTATGCCAGCCAGGCCGCCGGAAAAATTATGCGCGCGACGGGGGATGGTGTCATCATCAATATCGCCTCGATTGCCGGACATAATATCCCGCTGAAAGACCGTGCCGCCTATGTTGCCAGCAAAGCTGGAATGATTGGTTTCACCCGCGAGTGCGCCCGCGAATTTGCCGCTTACGGCATTCGCGTGAATGCGGTGTGTCCCGGCGTGATCGAAACCGAGATGACCTCTAATTCCCGCGCCAACCCCGAACAAATGGCAAAATGGCTGGCGGACATTCCGATGCAGCGCCTTGGCCTACCGGATGAAGTCGTCGGGCTGGTGTTGTTCCTGTGTTCGGACGCGGCGCGCTATCTGACCGGTCAGGCCATCAATGTAGATGGCGGCAAGGTGATGTTATGACCACGCCGGAGAAATTATTAGCCCGTCTCGACTCAATTGGTGCGTCGCTCCACCAGACCGGTAACGCGCTGGCGCTGCTGGGCCTGGGTTCTGTTGGGGCTGAACGGGACCGGCTCGACGCCTATTCCGATCTCGATTTTTTTGCCATCGTGAAGCCGGGTTTTAAACCGGCTTTTATCCAGAATCTCGATTGGCTGCGTGCCATTCATCCGGTAATTTTTGCCTTCCCGAACACGGCTGACGGCTACAAACTGCTGTATGCCGATGGCATCTTCTGCGAATTTGCCGTCTTTGAGCCGGACGAACTGGCGCATATTCCATTTGTCGCCCAGCGCGTTGTCTGGCAAGACCCGGCCTTTGATGCGACATTGGCCGTTCCCCCCGTTCAAACCCACCACTCCCCGCCCGTTGAATGGCACGTTGGCGAGGCACTGACCAATCTCTATGTGGGCCTGGGGCGTTATCATCGCGGCGAAAAACTGTCAGCGGCCCGCTTTGTCCAGGAATATGCGGTAAATCAGATCATCGCGCTGTCCGCTCACATCGAGACTGAGCAGCCGTTTCACCGTGACCCCTTTGGCGGGGAGCGGCGTTACGAACAGCGGTTCCCTGGCATCGCCGCCTTGCTGCCGGAGTTTATGCCCGGTTATGCGCGCACCCCGGAGGCCGCCCGCGCGCTGCTGGCGTTTTTAGACCAGCACTTTGAGGTTGCCCCAGCCATGAAACAGGCCATTCTGGCTTTATGCGATCTTGCATCTTAATGTGCGACGGGGGTGTTAATACTTTTCCGTACCATTTAACACCCGTTTCAGCCGCACAATTAACTCCCGCCGGTGACTCCACTGGCGGGAAAGTGACATTACATGATGAACAAAACGCCAGACCCCGTTGACCATCAGGAATAAGCCAAGCAAAATGGCAAACCCGGCGGCAAAATTGAGCGGAACCGGTATTTTGATGTTTAAAAACCCAGTTACGCTGGCGACCAGCGGCAATGTCATCATCGCTATCACACATCCACAAGCCGTTTTCCATTCGTTTTCGGTTTTGCTGTCAGCAATGCTGTTTTCTCTCTGCCCCACCACTTGCGTACAGGTTCCCTCCCACCGCCGGAGTTCGCCCTCGCAGCGCACCGTAACGATGCCATTGTGACGCAGCAGAGCGGTTAGGTGTAGGGTTCCATCTTCCACTGGCGCAACCGTGACGCGCAGCGGCATCCCAAGCGGCTGGTGGTTGATGTGATAAAGGCACTGTTCCAATTGCAGCGGTACGACGAACTCAATGGCGGCGCGTGATCGCCGTTCGCCGCGTTTCGTTTTCTCTTTGCTGATCGCCTCGGATATGCTTTGCCCCATTTACCGGAAATTCCCGTAGGGACGCGCAACGGCGCGTCCGCCTGCTTTGCCCCTAATACTTCTCCGTACCGCTTAAGGCCCGCTTTAGCCGCACAATGAAAGCTCGACCTCGAACCAGCTTTGATAAGACCACCATCGAGTAACACAAAAAAAGTTGGCACACGATCCAAAGCGTAAGCAGCAAACAATACGGTAAAACATCCGGGAGCGGCGCGAATAAGCCGAGTATCATCAATTGAAACAACGCCCCAACCGCTGGCAGCAGCATCGCCGCTCCGACAATCGCCAATAGATCAATGCACACCCACACCCATTTAAACCGGTGGGGAATCAACCATGTATCCATCTGGCCGATCACTTGAGTGGCGGTTCCTTCCCACCGCCGAAGTTCACCCTTAGCACAAACTTCTTTTGTAAACGGGCAATAAAGTGAACTCCGCCATCCTCGTCGTACTCAATCATCACCCGTAACGGTATTTCCCCGCGCGGCTGGTGGTTGATGTGGTAAAGGCACTGTTCCAATTGCAGCGGCACGATGAAATCAACGGCAGCGCGTGACCGCCGTTCGCCGCGTTTCGCTTTCTCTTTGCTGGTTTTCTCGGTCACGCTGGCCTGCTCACTACTTTTCTGTGCCGATTAAAACCCGCTTCAAATGGATAATCATTGCGCGGCGGTTCAATCGGTCTCTAATTTTCATTGGCAAGATCACCAGGAAACAAAACAATAGCTGGAGAAATCCCCAAAATACTATATTCAAATAGTTCGTTGAAAAATTAGGGATTATTCCCGTTAATGCTAAGGACGCGATTCCAAAAAATGACCAAACAACTGGCACAACAACCATCATCCCGCATTCGACAGACGAGTCAAAAAAGAAATACACTTGGCCTGCCACCTGCGTACTGGTTCCCTCCCACCGCCGGAGTTCGCCCTCGCAGCGCACCGTGACAGCGCCATTGTGCCGCAGCAGGGCGGTCAGGTGCAGGGTTCCGTCTTCCGCTGGCGTAACCGTGACGCGCAGCGGCATCCCGCGCGGCTGATGGTTGATATGGTTGAGACACTGTTCCAGTTGCAGCGGTACGATGAACTCAACGGCAGTGCGTGACCGCCGTTCGCCGCGTTTGGATTTTCCTTTGCTGATTGTCTCGGACATGCTTTGCCCCATTTACCGGGAATTCCCGTAGGGACGCGCCGTTGCGCGTCCGCCCGCTTTGCCCCTAATACTTCTCCGTACCGTTTAAAATTCGTTTCAGGCGAACCACCAGTTCGCGTTCATGAAGACGGCAGCGGTAACGTATCAGAAGGCGCAAAAATAATTCACCACTCAGCCAGCCAATCCCGATAGGGATACCATAGGCTGGAATTGCTCGAATACAAACTGAAGGCACGGCCAATGGCGGCGGAATTTGTGACACCAGAACTGACATTAAGGCCAATATGGTTAAAACAATCACTAATATTCCACCGAGAACCCCGCATCCCCAAATCGAATTATTGGGGAGTGTCCGAAACAAGACTTCTCGCTGTCCCCCCACCTGCGTACTGGTTCCCTCCCACCGCCGGAGTTCGCCCTCGCAGCGGACGGTGACAACGCCATTGTGGCGCAGCAGGGCGGTCAGCTGCAGGGTTCCATCTTTCGCTGGCGCAACCGTGACTTTTAATGGCATCCCGCGCGGTTGGTAGTTGATGTAATAAAGGCACTGTTCCAATTGCAGCGGCACGACGAACTCAACGGCAGCGCGTGATCGCCGTTCGCCGCGTTTCGCTTTCTCTTTGCTGTTCATCATTTTTGCTGGAAAGTAGACAAATGTTCAAACATTTGTCTACTCCACTGCTCACTTTTTCGCCTATACTGTTCCTGGAGACGAATCAAAGGCGTTGGTCTGTATTTTACCCGGCTTTCGACTGAGGACTATAGACTGACGACTAAAGACTTGGCAAACTTGGCAGCAGCAGGGGCAGTCCCCCCTCCCGCTCCGCCGCTGCCAAATTCGCCAACTGTGTTTTCTCTCCCCTCTCCACGCTGTGGAGAGGGGCCAGGGGTGAGGTTGGCCCTTGCCGCCGCCGTCCCCCTCCCGCTGCCGCCGCCATCTGTTCCAGTCTGGAACTAGGATGCTGGGGATGAAAAACACCTTTATTAGCTTACTCCCGAAAAGCGGCGGCGAATCCGCCAGAAGTTGGGGGTGTTCCGGCGGCAAAAATTAATATGTGATTTAAAAAGTACGGACACGATCTAGCGTGTCCGTACCAAACTTTTCTTGGCGCTCTTGGCGTCTTGGCGGTTTAAAACCTGGTAGCGAACGCGCTACGCCCCGAATTTCGCCAGTCGCCCCGCGTGCGCCAGCGCCAGCCCATTGACGCCGTCGCCAGCGTGTTATTTGATCTGCTGTTGTGTGAAATTCACGGCGAACCCAAAGCCGAACGCCAAGTTGTTTTCGAGCCGGAATTGGTCATCCGGCAGAGTACCCAGGCGCGGCGGTAGGCGCAACATGAATGCCAAATTGGATT
>DATALK010000247.1:0-2591 GCA_036261085.1 Phototrophicaceae bacterium
CACTGGTGATTGTGCTGGCCGGGCTGGCTTTTGGCAGTTGGGCCAGCGCCTTATATGCCGCCGTCGCCTTGTTTGTGGGTGGGGTGGCTGCCGATTACGTTTTGGAGGGGCCGAGTGTGATTCGCACGGCCACCATCGTGACCGACCAACCGGAAACCGTCGCCAGCGCCATTATGACGGAAATGCGCCGGGGGGTGACGGCCTGGCCGGGAACCGGGATGTTTACCGAGCAGGGGCATACGGTGTTGTTTGTGACCATCGCCCGCCCGCAGGTGGGTAAGCTGCGGCAGATCATTTTCGCGGCGGATCCGGCGGCCTTTGTGGTTATCGGCCAGGGGCATGTGGCTTATGGCAAAGGGTTTAAGGCCGTCGCGCTGTAACCTAATCACGAGAGTGCGCCAAGCGGTGCCGCTGACCAGGCCGCCAACCAACCGGACGGCCTGGCGTGGGTGAAATCTTCCGTCGGCCAGACTCGATTTTAGGCAAGCGATTTGGAAAGACCGACAAGACGCACTTTTCGGGTTCGCCACCGGTTTAAAGCTATGCCTAACAAACCGACAAAAGCGATCATAAACAGCCCACTGAATGAGACCAGATACTCCATACCGGGCGTGATGGTCAGATATTCAGCCGCCACCGGATGCTGGATCGCATTGGTCAGACTGTGTAGGAGAACGGCGGGCCAGACCGAACCCGTGATGAGGCGAATCTCGTAAAAAAGAAGCGAGTAGGCCAGGATCATCAGATAAAATCGGGGAACAAAGGTGATCAAATCCGGCGTGCCATAAACCCAGGTGAGGTCACGAATATAGGGCAGATGCCAGGTCCCCCAGATTACGGCCACGAACGCCGAGGCCAGGTAACTATTGATTCCCAGTGATGCCAATTTAGGCACCAAATAGCCGCGCCAGCCAAATTCCTCAAAAATTGCCAAAACGAAGAAGATGACCATTCCCGGCAGCACCATTTTCAGATAGGTGGCTATTGAAAATTCGGAGACGGAGGCGGCTGAAATCAGGGTTCCACTCAGCACCATTAACACCACCAGGCCCGGGACGGCTGCCATAATGAAGCTGTACCATTTGATGTTTTTTCGGATGGCCGGCTTAAAACCGGCGTCGGCCCAATCCCGGGTGACCACACGCAGCAGCACCGCCACCATCATGGGCGCCGTTCCCCAAAGTATGGAACCCAGCCCCGGTGAACTCGGACTGCCGCCCAACGGCGGCGCAATCCAGGCCACCCCCAATACCAGAATTGAGAAAATCAAAATCAGCCGGATGGTTTTCTTCCGCTCAGAAGTATTCATGGCGTCTATCCTTTCATTGACAGGCTAATTGAATTGAGACACACTGTCTCATATGAGTTGCTTTATCCAATTCCCAGTCTATGATGTCTGGGTTTGGCAAAACAAGATTCAACCGAGAGGATTTGTCTCAAATGAGACAAGGAGCGCCAGATGTCTCAGCCCGTCAAAAATTTACGGTTACGGCGAACCCAAAAACTGCTGCGGGAAGCGCTGATTGAATTAATTGAAGAGCGCAGTTTTGAGACGCTCACGGTGGGGGAAATTACGGAGCGGGCGCTGGTCAGCCGGGCGGCGTTCTATCGTAATTATCAGGACAAATATGATCTGGTCGAGCAAATTTTCGCGGAAGCGATCCAGGCTTTATTAAATGCTGTCGCTGAACCGGGAACGGAACATCCGCCGCAGATTTGGGTTAAATTTTTCGAACACATTGCCGAATACGAACGGCTCTATCGGGCGCTGCTGGGGCGGAAAGGCAGTCCCTGGTTTGTGCTGAAAATGCGCGCATCGTTGATTGACTTGCTCAAAGAGCTGGCGCTAGGACAGCCAGCACTGGCACAACTCATCGCCCCAACCTCGGATGAATTTATTCCCAATCTCGTCGCCACCCTGTTTGTGGAAGCTATCACCTGGTGGTTGGAGCAGGGCCGGCCCTCCACCGCTCAGGAGATGGCTAATCGCTGTATTTCATTGGCTTCAGCCATCTTCCAGGAAGCTGGCACCTGGAAATAAGGCTGTCGGGCAGAAGGTTCTGAGCGGCTATTGTTCAGCCGGAGTTTATAGCCTTCCAAATGAGCCACTCATGAGGCATCCCGGCAGCAGGCTTTTCAATCCGCTTCTTTTCCGTTTATAATGCGCCTATGCAACCATCACCTGATACCCTACCTGACTATCATTTTTTGTGGATTGCGCCAAACCTCGGCGCGGAGTGGCTGTTCGACGCGGCGCGCGCTTATTGGGAGCGTTTTCGCCCGATTGTCGTCGGCGATCTGGAACTGCCCCGGCTGATGCCAGCGGATGCCAGTCTCACTATCACCGTCGTCGCCCGCCGCGATACCGCCGATGATGTGGGCGTGCGCGTCGCGCAAAATCTCCCACAGGCGTATTTTGACCCGATTGTGTACGACAATTTTGATGATATGAAACAGGCGCTGAATACGCGCGCCACGCTCAATCAGCCGTTTGGCGTGCCGCTGCTGCCCACCCCCACGTCACCGCCGCCGGTCACGCGCACGCCGGGTTCCCTTCTGGGTGGCGCGCCCGTTACCCCCCAACCGGTGCT
>DATALK010000260.1:0-7651 GCA_036261085.1 Phototrophicaceae bacterium
CACGCGGGTCAGGTACGGGAATTGAGGCGATCAGCGCTTCGGTATACGGATGGGACGGCGCGGTATAAACCTGCTCGGTGTTGCCTTCTTCCACGATTTGTCCCAGGTACATGACAGCAATCCAATCGGCCAGATACGCGACTGCTGCTAGATCGTGGGAGATGACCAGGTAACTAGCGCCTTCTCGCGCTCGCAAATCCTTGAGCAAATTCAGGATAACCGCCTGCACGGAAACATCCAGCGCTGAAGTGGGTTCATCGGCCACCACCAGCGCGGGATTGGTCGCAAAGGCGCGGGCGATGGCGATGCGCTGTTTTTCGCCGCCGCTGAGTTCCGCTGGGTACCGTTCCGTGTATTCGGGTGTCAGCCGGACGGCGGCCAGCAGTTCCAGTACCCGCGCTTCAATCTGGGCGCGTGTCAGCGGTTCGGCGTTCAGGCGGGTCAACGTGCGCGCCAGTGTTTGCCGCACCGTTTGGTACGGATTGAGCGTGTCATTTGGATTCTGGAAGACCATTTGCAGTTCGCGCAAAAACTCCCGCGAACGTTGCCGCAGTGCGTTGGGGATGGGGACATCCAGCAGGGTGATTGCCCCGGTATCGGCGGTTTCCAGCCCGACGATACAGCGTGCCAGTGTGGTTTTACCGCTGCCACTTTCGCCGACCAGACCGAGGGTTGAGCGGGTTTTAATGCTGAGCGCCACCTCGTCTATGGCCTGGACGCCGGTGGTGCGCCCCAGCAGTCGTGACCACCACGACTGCGCGCCAAAGCGTTTGCTCAGGTGCTGCGCATTTAAAACGTAACCTGGTTGCTCAGGAAGCGGTGATAACGGATTGACTGCTGGCATTTCCTCGGGGGATAAAATCGCCAATTCGCCGCTGATGATTTCTTCCCAGCGGTGACATTTGACCAACCGCCCCGGACTGATGGCGTGCAGCGGCGGTTTTTCGTCAAAACAGAAGGGCAGCGCGCCAGGACAGCGCGGCGCGAAGGGGCAGCCTTGGGGCCGTTCAGTTAATGAGGGGGCCACACCGGGAATGGTCGGCAGGCGCGTTTCCATCCCTGGCTGCGGGCGCGGGATGCTGGCGAGTAAACCGATGGTATAGGGGTGAATCGGCTGGTTATACATTTCTTCCACTGTGCCGGTTGACATGACTTCACCGGCATAGAGGACGGTCACACGGTCACACATCTGCGCAATGACGCCCAAATTATGCGAGACATACAGCGCGGCGGCATGATGCTCCCAGATCAGTTCGCGGAACAAATCCAGAATGGTGGCTTCGGTGGTGACATCCAGCGCGGTGGTGGGTTCGTCCAGCACCAGCAAGCGGGGTTGGGTGCTTAAAGCCATCGCAATCGTGACACGCTGCTGCATCCCGCCGCTGAGTTGGTGCGGATATTTGTGAGCAACGGTTTCTGGGTCGGCGATGCGGACGCGCGTCAGCATATCAACCGCGCGCCGCCACGCCTCTGCCCGCGTTAGCCCTTCGTGCCGCCGCGTGATCTCGGCGATTTGTTCGCCGATGGGATAAGCAGGATTCAGCGCGGCGAGTGGGTCTTGGGGGACGAGGCTCATCTGTTTGCCCCAGATAGCCCGCATCTCTGCCGTGCTTTTGGCGCGTAAATCCTCGCCGTTAAACCGAATTTCTCCGGCGCTGATGCGCGCGTTATTTGCCAGATAGCGCATGAGTGCCAGCGCCAGCGTAGATTTGCCGCTGCCGCTTTCACCGACTAAGCCGTGAATCTCATACGGGGCAATCGTGAGCGAGACATCCTGGATCGCATTTACCCATTGTTTGCCCAGTTTATAATCAATGGAAAGGTTTTTGGCTTCGATGACCGGATTTTCAATCATATTTGCCTCCAGACTGGTACAGGGATTTAAACTGATCCCTCGTACCGGAAAATACGTCGCAGGCCGTCAGCCATCAGGTTCACGCCAATGACCAGTAACGCAATCGCCCCCGCCGGATACCACAGTGCCCAGGGGGTGCGGGCATAACTTTCCCGCGCCTCGTTGACCATACGGCCCCAATCAGGCGAGGGCGGTTGCACGCCCAATCCTAGAAAGCCTAACGAAGCGGTCAGAAAAATAGCGTAAGAAAAGCGGAGCGCCGCTTCAACGGCCAGCGCGGGCAGCACACTCGGCAGGATTTCGCGGAACAGGATATACAGCGTGGGTTCGCCGCGCAACCGCGCCGCTTCGATGTAGCCGCTGCTGCGCACGTTCAGGGTGGCGCTGCGAATGACGCGCGTCACGATGGGCATATACAGCAGCACAATCACAATGATGATGCCGATGGGTGATGGGCCAATCGTGCCGAGCATCACCATTGCCAGCAATAGTGCGGGTATCGCCAGCAAGCTGTCCAGCGCCCGCGAGATGACTTCATCCACCCAGCCGCCGATATAACCGAGAAATAGCCCCAACACCATGCCCAGAAACACGGCCATTGTGGTAGCGATGCCGGGGATGCCGATAATTTCCCGCGCGCCCCATAACACCCGGCTGAACACATCCCGTCCCAATTTATCGGTGCCAAAAAGATATTCCGCTGATGGCGGTTGCCGCGCCGCGCCGCGAATAATCGTATCGTATTCATAGGGCGCGATGGCTGGCCCCACCAGCGCCAGCAGCAGGAACATAATCACGATAAGCGTGCCGAACAGCGCCAGCGGACGTGCCGCTAACTGCCGGACAATGCGGCCAGCGGCGGTCAGTGTTTGATTAAAAAAGGTGGGTTGGGGCGGCGTGATGGTGATTTGTGATTGAGACATGGATTCTGTCACCCCTTTTTAAGCAGCAACTTAGGTTGGTACGGACACGATAGATCGTGTCCGTACCGCAGATGAATTGGCTAAAATTACTCGCCGATGGAAACTGTCCGTAAATCGGTCAGGCCGGGGAAAGGGGCCATCTCCAATCCCTGCACATTATCCCGCACCGCGCCAAAAATCGGGGCGAACCAGGGGACAATGATCGGCCCGCGATCCGCGAAGATTTGCGCAATCTGGTGATAAAGCTCCGCCCGTGCCACCTGATCGGTGGTCACACCGGCCTGCGCCACGAGATCGTCCAGTTCGGCATCCGACCAGTGGCTTTCGTTGTAAATGCCGTCACTAACGTAAGCCTGTGTCAGATAACTCTGGACAATGGGGCGGTCTGCCCAACCGGTGATGCCCAACTCCGCTTTCATCCAGTTATTTGGGTTGTCGTCGCTGTAGTAGAACCCTTCTTCGTTGACCTGGATGTCGGCAGTGATGCAGCCTTCGGCCCACTGCTGCTGCAACACAGTTGCCAGTTGGTCATAACCCAGCACATTGATGGTTTGCAGGGTTACGGTCAGGCCATCGGGATACCCCGCCTCGGTCAACAACTTGCAGGCCGCTGCCGGGTCATAGGCTGCGGCTTCGATATTTTCCGCGTAAAAGTCGCCAAATCCTGGCCCAATCGGGCTGTTGTTGCCAACGATACCGCGCCCTTCCAGCACCAACTCGTTTAACTGGTCGCGGTCAGTCGCCAGCTTAAACGCCTGCCGCACGCGCTCATCCTGCCCCGGCCCCGCGTCGGTGCGCAGGCGAATCACGGGGTGCTGGTTGGTAGCCTTTTGCAGCAGCGTGATACCGGTTTCATTTTCCAGCACCGCGACCTGTTCCGGGCTGACTTTAAAAATAAAGTCCACCTGGCCGCTGCGGAGGGCATCCACCTGGGTAATCGGGTCATTGATAAACACGAATTCCACACCATCCAGCGCCGGTTGACCTTCTTTCCAATAGTTCTCATTGCGGATCAAGGTGGCGCGTTCGCCTTCCTGATAATTCTGCATTACGAAGGGGCCAGTGCCGTTGAAGTCCGAACCGTCCGCGCCGTCTTTCAGAATTAGGGCAAAGCGATCGCCCACGCCGTACAGAAAATCGGCGTTGGGCTGGGGCAGCGTGAAGACCACCGTTTGGGCATCCGGCGCGCTGACTTCAAATTCGCCCAAGACGTTAATGGCCGCCGATTCCAGTTCGGTGAGGCGGTTAAACGTGTAGACCACATCCGCCGAGGTGAACGGCGAACCGTCATGGAAAGTCACGCCGGATTGCAATGTGAAGGTGTAAGTCAGACCATCGTCGCTGACCGTCCACTCGGTAGCGAGGTTGGGAGCGATGCTTTTGTCGGGCAGTACCTCGACCAGATAATCGTAGACGGAACGGTTCAGCAGGATTTCGGGGTCATTGGAGCCTTGCGCCGGATCGAGTACCTGCGGCGCGACCATGCCGACGCGCAGCACGTTGCCATCCTGTGCCTGAACACCAACGAGGCTCACGAGTAGAAGGGTAACGACCAGGGCCACCAGATGCAGCCGGTGACGTACACGAATAACGGACATCGCTCCTCCTTAATACATTGTAATGCTGAAAGTAACAAAATATGGGTGCAAAAACCTCCACTATCTTACCTTAGAATTTCTGTTCGTAAAGGCTTTTTAGGGGTCAGGTTGATAATATCTCACATTATTCTCATGTGCGATATTTGTTGATTAGGGAATGGGAGATTAAAGCCGTTCCTACTGCTGGAGATATGTTTGCTATAGTTGCCAATTGGTAACATTATTCGTTTTTGACCCCTCCCTAGCCCTCCCCGAATTCGGGGAGGGAATTAAAGGCGGTGTTTTCTAGCCCCTCTCCCTTGAATTCGGGGGAGAGGGGTTGGGGCTTACAGGGGTAGGTTTTAAGAAACGAGGCCGCTGGCTCCGCCTGGGGTTCAAAACCCCAGGCTAGAGGCAAAACCTTTAAACCGCTGAAGCGGTTGTTGCCCCGTCCTGAACCTCTTTAGAGGTTTCCAGCTTGACGGGTAGCCTGACGTTTTAAACGTCAGGCGAAAACTGGCGTGTGAGCATCAAAAACCTACCCTTGAAAGGGGGGTGGGGTGAGGGGGTTGAATGAATAACTCACCTTACGCACTCACCAGAAAGCAGTTTTGAAACCACGTTATAGTCAATCCCATCCCCACCCCTGCCCCCTCCTTGCGAAGCGGGGAGGGGTGATAGGCTGGATAAGGCCCTTTCCTACTGAGTGGGAAAGGGGTAGGAAGGGAAAATTCTGCCAACTGCGTAAGGTGAGTGAATAATTAGAATCAGAGTGCCGATGCTAAATTGGCTTTATCCCGCCAGGATAGTGTCAATCGCCTTGAGTTCATCGCCCGTGAAGCGCAGATTACGCACGGTGGCGGCGCTATCATCCACTTGCTGAATTTTGCTGGTGCCAATCAAGGCCGAAGTCGAAGCAGTATGGCGCAGCACCCAGGCCAGTGCCATTTGCGCCAGGGTTTGGCCGCGCTTTTGGGCAATTTCATTGAGTTTGCGGCCTTTGGCGATGATTTCAGGCGTGACCTGTTCCTCTTTTAAGAAGGTTCCCGGTTTCCCGGCGCGAGAGTCATCGGGGATGCCGCTCAAATACCGATCCGTGAGCATCCCTTGCGCCAGCGGCGAGAAGAAAATCAGGCCGACGCCTTCTTCTTTGGCCGCTTTCAGCAAATCCGGTTCGACCCAGCGATCCAGCATATGATATTTCACCTGATTAATCAGCAGGGGCGTTCCCAATTCGCGCAGAATTTTGGCCGCCTGTCGGGTCTGTTCGGCGTTGTAGTTGGAGACGCCCACATACAGCGCTTTGCCCTGCCGCACCACCTGATCGAGCGCCATCATGGTTTCTTCCATTGGCGTGTTCGGATCGGGGCGGTGGTGGTAGAAGATGTCCACGTAATCCAGCCCCATACGTTTTAAACTCTGGTCAAGGCTGGCGATCAGATATTTGCGCGTACCCCATTCTCCATACGGCCCCGGCCACATGTAGTACCCGGCTTTGGTGGAGATAATCAGTTCGTCGCGGAAGGGGCGAAAATCCTTCTGCCAGATGCGCCCGAAATTTTCTTCGGCGGAACCGGGAGGCGGGCCGTAGTTGTTCGCCAGATCAAAATGCGTGATGCCCAGGTCGAACGCCCGCCGCAGCATGGCGCGCATATTTTCCTCGGTATCCACGCCGCCGAAGTTGTGCCACAGCCCCAACGAAATGGCCGGGAGTTGCAGGCCGCTGTTACCGGTGCGCCGGTACTGCATCGTCTCGTACCGATTCTCTGCCGCGAGATAGTAGGGGGGGAACGGGTGAAACCATTTTTATTTGCTCCTATAGTTATTCAGAATCATCTTTCCAAATGGGTAAACGAAATTTGAATGTCAAACCTTCATCCGAGGGGATCACCTGAAAATCGAGATTGTGCCGCTGAATGATTTGCCGCGCCAAAGTGAACGGGCTTAGTTCCCAATTGTATATTTCTGCCTCTCGTAATGGTGGCTCTTTATTTTCTGATTCTCGAAATATACTTATCCATATCTCTTTGTCATTCTCTTCGCAAATTTTCATCGCCGATCCTGGTTTTAGCTTGGTAAGATACCAGTTATTAACCAGAAGATAAACTGCGGTGGTAATTTCATAGTTGGCTTTTAGCTGTAATCCATCGGTGGAGATAATTGTTTGGATAGTAACAAAGGGTTGAAGTTGGTATAGCGAACGTTCGATAAATTGGGAAAGGCTAAACTGCTCCCAATCAATAGACGGGTTTCCATAATGAATACGCATCCAAAGATTAGGTAAATCTGCTAAATCCCGTACTTCCTGTGATTTTTGAGCAACAATATTAAGATAAATTTTCCGTTGTTCTTCCGTTCCCAAACCTCTTTGTACAAATTCGCTATATCCTGTAACATATGTGAGGGGACGGTGTGTTTCATGACGCCAAGCTGCAACGGCATCCATGAGGTCTTTTACCGCATATGCCAGTGCTTCTTCAACATCCTCAGCTTCCAAACCTGGATATTCCGCCAATACTTCCGCCGTCGTTTTTTCGTGGACAAGCTTTTGCACGATTTCCGACACCGTAATGCCGGTATCGCGGATACTTGCCTGCCCACTGTTGATGGTTACATCAAACGTAATCCGGTCAAATTGTCGCATTTCTCCGTCTCCTCTTTGCGCCTTCGCCACTCTGCGTCTGTGCGCAGCCTCCCACTTGCGGGATTGCGTTGACGATTTCTCCAGCTTCTCTCTCTGTGCCTTTGTGTCCCCGTGTCCCTGTGTTACGCCTTTTCTTCTTCCCGCGCTACCAGCACCTTGAGCGCTCCCGGCACAACCTGAATCGTCAGCGGCGTGTGGCTGAATTCGTCGCCATCGGCGTACACGGGCTGCGGCGGATCGGTCTGAATCGCCACTTCTCGCGCCTGCCAGCGTTGGAAACCCGCTGCCGCGCCCTCCTGCAAGCGCAGTAAATCCGCTGCCATCGAGCGCAGCGATTCGCCTAGGTTGGTTGCCACAAACACATCCAGCAGCCCATCACCCGGATCAACCCGTTTATCCAGCGTCAGATTAAACGCGCCGATGTCGCTGACGTTGGCGACCAGACAGGCAATGCCTTCGGTTTCGATTTCGCTGCCGTCAATGGTTAGCCGGTAGTGAATGGGTTCCGCCTGCGTCAGCGCGTTAACGGCGGCCATCGCGTAGGCCAGAATGCCGTAACGGTCTTTCAGTTCCCGGTCAGCGTCCTGGGTGATGCGCGTCGTCAGCCCCATATCGGCCCGCAGCACAAAGTAGCGTTCGCCCGCACGCCCCA
>DATALK010000268.1:0-2412 GCA_036261085.1 Phototrophicaceae bacterium
TATTGGTGTTGGAATGCTCCTGTTGGCGGCATTAGTAGTTATTCTAGGGGCCATTAGTGAGCATCGTGGTTTTGATGTCCTGCATTTTTTCAAGCGCCTGTATGCCGATTTTTATGCCAATGTGGGCACCGAACTCGCCAGTATTGCCATCACGGTGTTAATTATTGACCGGCTGAACCAGCATCGAGCCGAGCAGCGCCAGCGCACATCGCTGGTCCTGCAAATGGGCAGCCCGGATAACGGGTTTGCGGTAGAAGCCGTGCGGATTCTGACGGCGCAGGGGTGGCTGAATAACGGCCTGCTGCGGGGTGTGAATCTCAGTCGGGCCAATCTGGAAGGCGCTCATCTCCAAAAGGTTGATTTAACCGGCGCGCATCTGGCGCTGGCGAATTTGCATAAAACCAAATTGACCGGCGCGAATCTTAGCGGCGCGTATTTGCAGGGCGCGAATTTGGAAGGGGCCACCCTCTGCGGCGCGCGGCTGACCGGGGCCAATCTGAACGATGCCAATTTACGCGGCGTTCATTTTGATGCGGAAACCCTTTTAGGTCCCGATACTATTCTGCCGGACTGCACCTACTGGTCGCCCGGTACGGATATGGAACGTTTTACGGATCCCAAACATCCTGATTTCTGGCGTTCACACAACCCAAATTCCCCGGCCTGTCTCCTCCCGAACGAGAATTGACAGCGCACAAACTTATCGTTATGCTCCAACTTCGAGGAAAAATTTCAGCGTTGGAGTATGAGCGTGTTTCGAGGAATTTTCGGGCCATCCAAACAGCACTTGATTGCCCAAATGCGCAGCGGCGATAACCGCGCCGCGCTGCAAGCGGTGGAAAAGCTTAAGGCAATAGGCTGGTTTCGGGATGGTTCGCTGGTCGGCATTAACTTAACCCGCGCCAATCTCCAGGGGGCGGCGTTGGCGCGGGCGAACCTGGAACGGGCGGTGCTGGCGGCGGCGAATCTGGCAAAAGCTTACCTGGGCGAAACCATCCTGCGCCAGGCGGATCTCCAGGATGCGGTGTTGGCCGACGCGAACTTGCGTGAGGTGGTTTTATCCGGGGCGCGGTTGATGCGGGCGGACTTGCGCCGGGCGTATCTGGCGGTATCGGATTTGTCGGCGGCGGATTTAAGTGAGGCGCGCTTGCAGGGCGCGAATTTATGGCAAACGCGCCTGTATCGTGCCAATTTGTCGCGGGCGAATCTGGTCGGGGCGGCGTTTTACGACGCGCGCTTTGACGACCAGACTATTCTGCCGGATGGCTCCCGTTGGACGCCAGAAATTGACTTGGCGCGGTTTACCGACCCGCAGCACCCGGAATTCTGGTCGGTTGACCGGCTGAATGGGCATCATTAAATACAATTTACTCTCTTTGCGTGAGGGTAAAGGAGAGAGTTTTATGGCTCCCTGGCGCATCGTTATGGCGCTGATTTTCCCGCCATTTGCGGTGATTGATAAAGGCTGTGGTGCATTTGCGCTGGTTTGTCTCCTGACGTTCCCGTTCTGGATACCTGGTATCTTTGCCGCCTTATGGATTATTTCGAGGGATAATCCGAGCCGTGATGTGCGTTATGTGGATGTACCTGCTGGGTATGTGCCGGTTCCGCGCGAGGATGGGGGTTATGAAAAGCCCAAACGCAAAGGCGCTTACGTTCACTTGGAAGATGGCGATGTCCTGGAAGTGATTGACGATGATAATCGCCCGCTGCGCCTAGATGACCAACGTCACGCCGAAGACGAATATTAATCTAACGCTGATTCGATTTTCTTCCATTATCCGCTACAATCGTAAACAAGTTTATTGGGGTGGTTAGTGAACGGGAACGCCGGTGTCCCGTTTGTTCATCACTTTGAGCTGTCTATCGGCAGAAGCCAAATAAAATGGGTAGTACGGCTCGCAATTAAATCGGGTTGTTGAAGGAGGTTTTTACCTTGCATATTGTGGTTTTTACCCGCAGCACGCCGGACACCGCCGCGAAGGTGGAAGTGGACAAAACCGGCAGCGTGACCTGGGGTGAGGCGGCAACCGTCGTGAATCCCTGGGACGAATATGCGTTGGAAGAGGCGATTGTCCGGGCGAAAGACGCGGGTGGCAAAACCAGCGTGATCGCCCTCGGCCCGGAAATGCACAACGAGGCGCTCAAACAGGCGTTGGCGATGGGGATAGACGCGGCCATAACGACCCTCCATTATCCTCAGAGGATAAATTGTATACCAAAACGGAATAAGAATCTGGAAAAAGGTAGGCGGACGCCACCAGTGGCGTCCCTACAAAACCGGTTTGGATGTAGGGACAGGACTTGTCCTGTCCGGGTTTTCATTTCCAGATTTTTAAATCGGATTAGTATAAAAACGGAATGGGATCAGTCGAGTTCGGCCAGCCACGCCCGGACTTCGGCGCGGGTGCG
>DATALK010000271.1:0-3612 GCA_036261085.1 Phototrophicaceae bacterium
ACAAAACGGGGTTAATCCGCAGACCGGGCAGCCGTTCAGTGAGGCGCTGCTGCTGGGTATCGGCGGCGGATTGGGCGCGGGGTATATCCTGTGGGAATTTAGCTGGGCGGAGTCGGCGAACATTGTCCTCGGCTTCCGCAACCGCTGGAATTACTCGGTGGAGTTCCTGAAAAATCTATGCGGGCGGCTGGGGGCGGAAGTCACCATTCAGGAGACCTCTGGTATCAAGGCCGCTGCTGCTAATCTGAGCGCCGCGCTGGAACGGGGTGTGCCGTTTATCGCCTGGGTGGATAAAGCGCATCTGCCGCATCAGGGCTTGCCGGAAGCGTTAAAAGGTTACGGTGTGCATCAGGTCGGCGTGTACGGGTTGGCGAATGGCAGTGTCGAGGTGGACGATCTGGTGGAGCGCCATTTTTTGGTTCCGGTGGACATTTTCGCGGCAGGGCGAGCGCAAATTCCGTCCGACAAAAACCGGCTGGCGCTGGTTGCCCCACCCGCCAACCTCGATCTTTCGGCAGCGGTTCGCGCCGGAATCGAAGACTGTATTGAACACTTAAGCCGCGACTCCGAGTCGTTCTCCCTGCCGGTCTACAAAAAATGGGCCAAATTGATGACCGACACCAAAAATAAAAAAGGGTGGCCGGTGGTTTTTAAAACGCGCAAAGGTTTATTTCGCACGCTGTGTTCGGTGTATGAAGGCATCCGGTTGGATAATACCGAAGGCTGCGGGCTGCGCGGTCTGTACGCCGACTTTTTAGATGAAGCGGCGGTGATTCTACAAAAACCAACCGTGAAAGAAGCCGCTGATTTGTATCGGGAAGCCGCCAATGCCTGGGTTGCCGTAGCCGATGCTGCGCTGCCCGAAAACCCCTTCCGCGAAGCGCGCGTGCTACTGGATGAACGGTATGCCCTGTATCACGTGGGCAATCTGGCTGAACTCGCGGCGGTCAGCGCGCGGCAGGAACGGCAGGTGGCCGAACTCAGCCAGGATTTCCCACTGGATGCGGCCCAAACTCAGGCGTTGTACGAGGCGCTTCAAGCCGCAATTACGGCTGTTTACGACGCCGAAGTACGCGCGTTAGACGCCCTGAAAGCGGCGAGCGTGTAGTGTCCGGGCTAAAGTTAAGCGTAATGAATGACCAGCAGCGCTTCCGGCGTAGCGGCGGCTAAGTCTTCGGGAAAGTCCCCCAGGCTGGAACGGAACAGCATTCGTGAGCCGCTGGTTGTCACGACCAGTAAATCATTTGGCTGAATTTGGGTTGTGATTTCGGAAATCCGGCGGCTGCTGAGATGGGTGATGTCAAACGCGCGCTCCAGATGCAGATGTTCCAACTGGTCATCTAATTTGGTTTCGTACTCTGGCGCGGCCAGCACCTGCAGCGGCACATTTAAGGCGTCGGTGATTGCTGCGACAATTTCCAGTGCGGGGCGAGCGGTAGCCATATTAAAACTGTTGGGTGGGATAATCAACACCACCCGTTGCAGGGCATAAACTGGCGTGTTCAAGCGGGCGATCAGCACCGGCACCAGAGCTTTCCAGACCACTTCGTCCAGCACGGTGCCAAAAATGCTCTGGCTGAGGTTAGGTTTGCCGCGCCAACCTAGTACAATCAGGCTGGCGTCTTCCTCAATGGCCGTCCGCAAGATGCCCTTACTGACCAGGGTATCAATCCGGTAAATGGGCTGGCAGGCAAGTTCCGGGTCGTTGATAATCTCGGCTTCCAGTAAATCCTGCCGTTTTTTTACCGCCTGGCCTTCAACTTCACGGACAACTTCCAGCGGCAGCAGGACGCCTGCGCCCGCCCGCGTCAGAATACTGGCAAGGGTGATTAAGTGTTCCTGGGTGTCGGGATTAGCGATGGGAACCAGTACCCGGTCAAACAGCGGTTTATGTTCCAGCGGCGGTGTCGCCGAACGCAGCCGCGCGCCGTAACGCTGCACCAGCAGCGGGGAGGTAATCGAAGTAAACAGGATCATCAACATGATGCTGTTAAACAGACTTTGGGGAAACAGGCCAATTTCGATGCCGATCAGAATCGTGGGCAGTGTGACTGCCGCTTGCGCCTGGGATAAGCCCCAGGCAACCAGCATTTCATCCCGCGAATAATGCAGTACGCGCGCCGTGATCCAGGCGGCGAGGAACTTGGCGAGATAAGCAATCGCCGTGATAACCAATCCGGCCACCAATACATCCGTCCCGCCAATAAAGGCCAGCGGGTCAGTAATCATGCCGCTGTAGACCAGAAACACGGGGATAAAAAACGCCTGCCCCATAAACAGCACCCGCGCTGATACTGGGCTGTGATGGGGCAGCGTGGAGTTAATCGCCAGTCCCGCCAGAAACGCGCCGACAACGGCGTGCATCCCAATCGCTTCCGCCAGCATAGCTGCGATTAATAATTCCACCAGCACAAACTGGAATTCGATAGACGAGCCGCTGAAGCGCCGGAAGAACCACTTTCCCAGGCGCGGTAACCCGAGCAAAACCACCGCCGCCACGCCGATAATCAGGCCGATCAGCAGGAGAATATCACCCCCGGAAAAACTGCCGCCGGTCTGTCCGGCGATGATTGCCAGGATAAGAAAGGCGGAGATGTCCGTAAAAACGGTGGCTCCTACCGTCACTGAAACCGCTTCGTTGGTGACAATTCCCAGGCGCGCGGCAATCGGCAGCGCAATCAGCGTATGCGACGACAAGGCTGACCCTAACAGAATTGCTCCCGGCCAATCCATACCCGTCAACCGGGCAAACACCGTCCCCATGACCAACGGAATCAGAAAGGTCAGCAGGCCAAAGACAATACCTTTGTTCCGCACCCGGATAAACTGGTTGATGTTCACTTCCAGTCCGGCGCTGAACATTAGGTAAATCAGGCCGATGGTCGCCAGCGCTTCCACTACCGTATCCACTTCGAGTAGCTTCAGCATATAAGGGCCGATGAGCATCCCGCCGACGATTAACCCGACAATATCCGGCAACCGCAGTCGCTCTGAAAGCAGGGGGGTGATAAGAATCACCGCCATAATCGTGAGAAAAATAGCCACCGGGTTATTGGCGACTTGATGTTCCATACTGAACTCCATCGCAATTTATACCTGTACTGGCATTGTAGCATTAGATGCTATCGCCGGAGGATTGGCGTTCAAACGCTGATGAAACGCCTCTGTCCACCTCTGCGGCGGTACAACTGCTAACGTGCGGGAATGTGGATTCTTATGGTATTATTGGAAAATCCGTGCTATGGGTAAACTCCAGTAAGTTCGTTCATCTTTAAAAATTACTGGAAGGTATTCTTCACGATGCACTTGCAAAATATCCCTTTTGGCTTGACTGATTGGGAAAAGATCGAAGTGACCGAACACGTCGGGATTACTGGAAAAGCTCGATGGCGCACCCAGGTTTTTGGTGAGATTCGGGTTCGCATGGTTGAATATACCCCTGGCTATCGGGCCGATCACTGGTGTGAGAAGGGGCATATTCTGCTGTGTCTGGAAGGGCAGTTGGAAACCGAACTGGCCGATGGCCGCCAGTTTGTGTTAACGCCAGGAATGAGCTACCAGGTGGCGGACGGGGCCGAACCGCATCGTTCGTTTACGGCCACCGGCGCGAAA
>DATALK010000308.1:0-2758 GCA_036261085.1 Phototrophicaceae bacterium
TCTTTCTCGAATATGACTTTGAGATTGGGGTATATAAGGCAACCATAATCCACAATGCACTTTTTCAACTTAGAGAATATGTTGAGCGATTGCAGTATTCAGTGGAGATTTATAGCGATGAATGGATAAGTTTTATAAAAAAATATAAAAAATATTTACACCAAGAAAATACAAATGTCACCATAAAGAATATGGATTTACTTGTGCCACTTGCTGTCGCGGACAAAGAACAAAATGTTGCTAATTTATCAGTGGCAATTGTTAAGGCGCTAAACGGAGATTCTAATATGCTGTTAAATCTCAAACTCAAACCACCCTCGCCATTTGTTAGGGAGGCAGAAGGCATTCAAAAAGAAACTGTTACAGTTGAAGAAATTGAAAGTTGGATTGAGAAGCAATAGATAAATAGTGAGGGATTTATGACCCTATCCGTTGAATCCTTCCTCGCTACCTATTCTCCCGAAGTGCGCGCGATGGCCGAAAAAGCGCGGGCGTTGGTGCTGGACGTGCTGCCCGATGCGCTCGAAATGGTGGACGAACCCGCTAAAATGATCGGTTACGGCACAAGCCAGACCTACACCGGTCTGATTTGTACCGTCATGCCCTACAAAGACAGCGTGAATCTGGGTTTTGCGCGCGGCGCGGAACTGCCCGACCCAGCGGGATTATTGCAGGGTACGGGGAAAAAAGCCCGCCATGTGAAGTTTAAGCAGTTAGAAGATATTGACAACCCGGCGGTGCGAGACCTGCTGGAAGCCGCCAAAGTGAAGGCCCTATGACCGACATCAGCTACCGCCGGATGCAGCCGGGTGAAGAACAGGCCGTTTATGACATGGTGGAGCGCTGTTTTAACACCTTCATCACGCCGGATTATGTCACCGAAGGCGTTCATGCGTTTCTCTATTATGCCCATCCTGCACATATGGCGGAACGCCAACAGGCCGATCATTTTGTGCTGGTGGCCGACTGTAAGGGCGTGATCGCCGGGATGATCGAAATGCGCGATTATGACCACGTTGCGCTGCTGTTTGTGGATGAGGCGTTCCAGCGGCGGGGCCTCAGCCGGGAACTGCTGCGGCAAGCGTTAGACATCTGCCGCCAGCACCGGCCTGATGGCCGCGAAATTACCGTGAACTCATCGCCCTACGCTGTACCGGTCTATGAGCGGTTGGGCTTTCGCGCCACCGCGCCGGAACAGGAAAAATCCGGCATTCGCTTTACACCGATGGTGTTGGAATTCCGCCCATGATGCACGATATTCCGACGCAGACCCAGGTTTCTGCCGGAGGGGTGGCTTTCCGGCGGCAGAACGGCCAGACCGAAATCGCGCTGATTCGGGTTATGGGTATCGAAACGCGCTGGCAGCTCCCCAAAGGCACGGTGGAAGCGGGCGAAGCGGCGGAAGCCGCCGCGCTGCGGGAAGTCCGCGAAGAAGCGGGCATTCACGCGGTCATCCTCGCGCCGATTGACACGGTAGAATACTGGTTTTATGGGCGTGGCGGGGGCATCCGCTATCACAAATTTGTCCATTTTTACCTGATGCGTTACACCAGCGGTGATGTCCGCGACCACGATCACGAGGTTTCCGAAGCGCGCTGGGTGGAAATTCAGCAGGCGCACACCATGCTGGCCTTTAAAGGTGAGCAGGACATGGCCGCCCGCGCCGCCGCGATGATCGCGGCCCTGCCATGAGCGACGATGCGCGCTACGAGGAGATTTTACGGCGCATTCAGCAGCGCCAGCAGCAGGCGGAAAATGCGCCCCAGCAGGCCGCGTTGAGTGACATTCTGGATGGCCTGAACGCGCTCGGTTTTCTGGAAGACCGGCGGCGGAAACGCCCACGTTCGGTCAATGCCTACGGTCCGAAAGCCTTTCATGGGTACGGCCCGCCGGTCTGGGCGGGAGCGGTGCTGTGGTACAAGCCCCGCAATTATTACGAGTATCGGACGCTCTACCTGCTCGGCATCTGGGCCATCAGCGGCGATCCCGTAACCGTGACCATTGGCCTTAAAACGCTGCCCTTTACGGCCCCGACCTTCAGCCCCGAATCCTACTATTTTCACCTCAAACGCCGGTTCGACATTTATTATTCCGGTGACGCGACTCCGCCGCCCGAAAGTGACCGGCGCTACACCACCCCCTATGATGCGACCCGCCGCCTGGAACTGCGCGCGACCATCGAAACGGCGCTGGCCGAAATTGGGCTGCCGATTAAGGGATAATCAGACCAGGGGTTTATACGGCGGACGCGCCGTTGCGCGTCCCGACGAAAAATCGGATATTGGTAGGGACACCCAACGGGGTGTCCGGTTTTTGCTTTCAGAAAGGTGATTTTTATGTTGAAACAAGCACCCCTCTGGCGTATCCGTTGGCTGCTGCTGGCCGGTCTGCTGCTCCTGAACCTACCCCAAATGACGCTGGCCTTACCCGGCGACATCCAGACCCCCTATCTGGCGTGGCAGCCGGACGGCGAAATTCTGGCCGTTGCCAGCGGCGACAGCGTGCGGCTGGTGGACGCGGCCAGCGGCAAGATTCTAAATAACCTGTCCGGTTTAGCCGAACAGAAGGCCGAACCCAGTTGGAGTCCCGATGGTCGCCAACTGGCGATTGTAAATGATTATGATGTCGAAATCTGGGCTACCCCCTGGGATGCGCAGTTGGCGCAGCGCTCGATTGTATATCAATTCTATGCGCGGGCAGCAAAGTCTCAACCAAGACCATCAATTATGTCGGTGGCCTGGAGTCCCGATGGGAGCCA
>DATALK010000299.1:0-6919 GCA_036261085.1 Phototrophicaceae bacterium
CCAAAAAACAGTATGCCCAGCCCGATTAAAAAGACGCCCCCAGCCACCTGATCGGCCCGTTCTTTGGATACCACTCGTCCCGCCTCCCCGCAATTGATTTCTATCCCAATTATACGGTTAACGAGCCAAAAAGTTGCGGCCTAAATCCACCCGACCACTGGGCCGATTCTCAAATTTTCAAACCTTGTTACACATTCTAAACCCTTTTTTGTGTCATAATACATGTAGAACCTGCCTTTACCTGAATAGCAGAATTGTTTACTCATGCCTAAACAACCTTCGCTTGCTGAAACCCATGCCATCACCACAACTATCGGCCAGGCCGATACTGCGCGCGCCGCCGCCACCGCCCTGGCCGCCTGGCTCGGCACACACATTGCACCCGCCATGATCGGCTTGCTGGACAGCGCCAGCGCCACGCTGGAAAATATCATCAGCCCCGGCTATTTACCGGATGAAACCGCCGCTGATTGGATGCAATCTCCCGATTCCTGGTATAAATGGCAGTCTTGGCACGACCCCCGCTGGCTTGATTCCGACTCGCGTCCGGCGGGCTTGGAAGCCTTAGCCACCCAGGCATTACTGGTGCCACTGCGGTATGAAGGCAGCCTTTACGGCCTGCTGTGGTTAGAAACCCCTGCATCTAAAGCCGCCGCCCACGCTGCCGAATCGCCGGTGCTGGGGTTAGCCAATCTGCTGGCCGCGCGCCTGCATCATCTTCAGGTGAATGCCCACTGGAACACGTTGATGAACAGCGTCAACACCTTCAGCCGCGCACTGTTTCAGGACATCACCAGCGAAGATGTCTGGGTTCTCATCCATGACCAGCTTTTTGTCCTGTTTGATGCGTCTTCGTTTTATGTCGGCCTGCTGAATTCCTACACCAATCAACTGACTCTGCCACTGTATTCCGAAAATGGGGTGCAGATTTATTACGGTTCGATTGCCCTTTCCGGCCTTAATAAAGCGGTTATCCAGCATGGTTTACCGCTGCACTTCCGCGATTTGGAAACCGAACTGGCGCGGCTGGAGTCCTTAAATGTGACCTTCGGCGATGAGGAACCAGTCAACCACATTCGCAGTTGGATGGGCGTCCCACTGCGAAATCGCCGCAATGAAGTAATTGGCCTTATCAGTATCCAAAATGATCTACCCAACAGCTACACCGACTCGGACTTGCATCTGTTGTTATTTGTCGCGGGCCAGATTGCTTTCGCGGTGGAAGGGTTAAAACTGTTCCAGGTGGAGCAGGAACGCCGAAAAATCGCCAGCACCTTAATGGAAGTCAGCCAGGTGGTGAATGCCTCGCTGCATTATGAAGACGTACTGGAAAACATTCTGGAACAGGTGCAGCGGGTCGTCAACTACGACAGCGCTACCATTATGCTGCCCGCCATCGGCTGCGAAGACGGTTCCCGCATGGTCATTTCCGCCGTTAATGGCGCATCCATCTCGGCCAAAGGCAAGGAACTATTTCTGAATTCGAGCAGTCCGGGAATGCTGGTCTTTCAGTCGCAGCAGCCATTGGTTATTAGCGATATTCAGGAATACCCCGGCTGGAATGCCGCCCTGCCCACCAGTACACGAGCGCGTTCCTGGATGGGTGTGCCGATGAGCATCAAAAATCAGGTGATCGGGCTGATTACCCTCGATAAAATCTCGCCCAATTATTATACCGAAAGTGACGCCAGCACCGTTTTTGCCCTGGCGCGGCAGGCCGCCATCGCTGTTGAAAATGCGCGTCTGCACGATCAAGTGGCCGCCCATGTTCACTCCCTGGAACAGCGCAACCGCCGGTTAGCCTCCATGCACAGCATTTCCACCATGCTCAGTGCTTCGCTGGAACGCGAAGTCGTGCTGACAATGGCGGCGCAACTGCTGCAAGAATTATTTGATGTGGATCACTGCGGCATCGTCCTCATCAATCCTAAAGATGGCAACGCCTATCTTGCCGCCGAATATCCCAATACCGGTAATATCGGCCTGCGCATTCCCACCGATAACAACCCCATCTTTGAGCAACTGGCGCAAAGCAACCGCGCCCTGCCGATTTACGACTCCGAAGATATTGACGAAATTGATGATGACACCCGCAGCACCATTCAGCGGGTTGGCGCGCAGTCGACTCTGCTGGTCTCCATGTTCGCGCGCAATCAACTCC
Organism: Phototrophicaceae bacterium; assembly: GCA_036261085.1. Taxonomy (GTDB): domain Bacteria; phylum Chloroflexota; class Anaerolineae; order Aggregatilineales; family Phototrophicaceae; genus CFX2. The sequence goes on from DATALK010000299.1 coordinate 2,162, forward strand.
TCGGCAGCATTGGCCTGGACATGACCACCGAACGCCGCGTTTTCAGCATTGAAGAGCAGGAAACTTTTGTCACACTGGCCGCGCAGGTGGCCCTTGCCATCAGCAATGCCCAGCTTTATGAAGAAGCCATCGCCGTGAATCGGCTGAAAAGCGAACTGCTGGCGAACATGAGCCACGAACTGCGCACGCCGCTGAACGCCATCATTGGCTACAGCGAGATGCTGCTCAGTGAGGTCTATGGCGAACTCAACCCGAAACAGTTTGATCGCCTGTCGCGCGTTCACAGCGGCGGCAAACATCTGCTGAACCTGATTAATGATGTCCTCGATCTCTCCAAGATTGAAACCGGACAAATGAGTCTGGTGATCGCGCCGCTCTCCATTTCGGACATCGTTTACGATGTCATGGCGGAATTTTCCTCGAAAGCGCAGGCCAAAGGCTTGGCGATTAACCTCAACATCAATCCCGATCTGCCGCCCATCCGCGCGGATGCCCTGCGCATTCACCAGATTTTGTCCAATCTGGTAGATAACGCAATCAAATTCACCGAAACCGGCAGCGTGACCATTACGGTCATCACCGGCGTTTCCAAATCCAACCACATCGAACCCCTGGAAATCAGACCGCCGGAAGCCCTGCTCGCCGATAGCGACTGGTTGGCTGTTACTATTAGTGATACCGGCGTGGGCATCAGTCAGGAAGACCAGAATATTATCTTTGATGCCTTCCGGCAGGTAGACGGTTCCAGCATTCGCCGCTACGAAGGCACGGGTCTGGGGCTGACCATCGCGCAGCAGCTGGTGAAGATGCACGGCGGCTACATCTGGGCCGAAAGCCAGCCGGGACAGGGCAGCACCTTCCGCGTTTTGCTCCCCTACCGCAGCGACCAACCCGAAGCTCTCAATTTTGAACTCCCGGTCAAAGACCCCGAACGCCCGCTGGTGCTGGTCATTGACGACGACCCCACCGCCGTGCAGTTAGTCCAGGATTATCTCAGCCACGATATTTATCAGGTCGTTGGCACGACCAATTCCGAAGAAGCGCTGGAACTGGCCCGCAAACTCCAACCGGCGGCCATCATCACCGACATCATGATGCCCACCGTGAACGGTTGGGAAGTCCTGCGCGCGCTCAAAAGCGACTCCCACACCGTCAACATCCCGGTGGTGATTCTCTCCATTGTCGAACAAAAAACGGTTGGCTTTTACCTCGGCGCGGCAGATTACCTCTCCAAACCCATCAGCCGTGACGCCCTGCACCAAACCCTCGAACGAGTCACGCGGATTGAGCCGCAGCATCCGATTCTCATCATTGATGATAACGCCGATGACCGGACTGTTCTGGCGGATTTACTCACCCGCGCCGGGTATCCAACCGTGCAAGTTAACGATGGCCCCGCCGCGCTCACCTGGCTGGAGCAGCAGCCCGCGTCGGCCATCCTGCTTGATCTGGTGCTGCCGGGACTTTCCGGCGATGAAGTGCTGGAAAAACTGGGCCAGAATCCGGCGACAGCGAATATTCCGGTCATCGCCATCACGGGCGCGGATTTCACTGCCGAGCGGTTAACCCAGTTACAAGTGCCAGTGCTGCAAAAAGGCAGCCTCTCCGGTAACACCCTGATCCAACAAATCCAGATTACCCTGAATCGCAGCTTAAAAAAGCGCTTGCAGCCTGACCCGTAGCCAACCCTCCGGCTGTGGGTTAAATTAGGTGTATTTACCCGAAGGCTGATCGTAACGATCAGCCTTTATCAGCGAAGATTCTCAGATTGCTTTTACACGCTTATGGAGGGAATGAAAATGAAATATCAAGCCGACGGCCCACTAGGTTATTACTTTGAAGAAGTCGAAATCGGCCAGACCTTTGTCACACGCGGACGCACCATCACCGAGGCCGACATCGTGCAGTTTGCCGCCCTCACGGGCGACTTTAACCCCATTCACACCAACGCCGAATACGCCAAAACCCACATGGTCGGGCAGCGGGTCGCGCACGGGATGCTGACCCTCAGTTATGCCGTTGGTTTGATTTATCAGCTTGGTTTTATGGAACGCACCGTCCTGGTGTTCCGCAGCCTGGAAATCAAGTTCAGCCAGACGGTGTTTATCGGCGACACCATTCACGCCCAACTGACCATCACCGAGAAAAAAGAGATGAAACGCCTCGGCGGCGGCATCGTCACAGCGGAAGTCAAAATCATCAACCAGGCTGGCAAAACCATCCAGTCCGGCTCAATGGAACTATTGATGGCCCTCAAGCCAGCGGAATAATGAACGGATAACAATTTGTAGGGATGCCCAACGGGGCGTCCGAGTTTTCTAGCCGGACGGACGGGCCGTTGTCCGTCCCATACGCACCAAGTTAAGACTCACCGTTGCGCCGCCCTGGGTTCAAAACCCAGGTCTACCCAGAAAAGCCAAGCCCACTAAAGGGGCTGATAAGATTCTTGTCGAGTATTGACTAGCCCCTTCAGTGGGCTTAAAGCCGCCGCAGGCGGCCAATTCAGCCAGATGGCTTTAGCCTCTGGCGGCACGAACGCTTAATTTGGTACAAATGGGACGGGCCGTTGCCCGTCCCTACCCTGCGGCGTTTGTCCGTGTTCATGGGTAAAAACGCCGAATCGTGTCCGTCTCATTTTACGGCACACGCGCCGCTTCGGTCTGGCGCGTCACCGGCAGCGTAAAAATAAACGTCGAACCCTGTCCCAGTTCACTTTCAACCCAAATTTGCCCGCCGTGTGCCTCCACCGCTAACCGGCAGAAGGCCAGCCCCAAGCCAATCCCTTTGGGCGCATCTTTATATTTTACGCGGCTGAATTTATCAAAAATCTGGGTTTGCATATTCGGCGCAATCCCCGGCCCGGAATCAGTCACGCTAATGCGAATCCCGCCATCTGCTGGGGCCGCTCCCAACCGAATCGTTCCGCCCATCGGGGTATATTTCACCGCGTTTTCCAGCAGATTGGTAATCACGCGCAAAATCATATCGGTATCAACCACCACGTAAGGCAGTTCCTCCGACAGATCAAACACCAAGCGCTGGTTTGATTCTGACGCTAACGGCTGCACCAACTGCGCCGCATTTGCCAGCAGGCTGTGAAGGGAAGTGGATTTCGGATCAAGAACCGCCTTACCTTCTTCCAGGCGTTGAATATCAAGCAGGCTTTCCACCAACCGTGACAACTGCCGCGTGCTGCGCACCCCAACGTCCAGCAAATCCGAGACGGCTTTCTGGCCGTTGGTGGTCAGCAGGCGGGACAGGGTACTCAAGCTGCCATAGATCGTATGCAGCGGCCCCCGCAGATCATGGTAAACCATCGCCGTCAAATCCTGGCGCAGTTGGTCAAGCTCCAATTGGGCCGTAATATCCTGCTCGACCCAGGCAATCACATCATTGTCATTAAAAAATAACCGCCGTGCCCGCACGATCACCGGAATCTCACGTCCCTGTGACGGCCACGCCGCCGTTTTAAACTCGACTTCTTTTCCCATTTGCAGCGATTCAAACCGGTTCACCCCCACTGGCCCTGTCCCCATCCGGTGAATCGCGGTGATCGGCAGTTGGAGTAAATCCTGCCGTTTGTAACTTAAAAACTCGCAGGATTTCCGGTTTACATCCACAATGTAACCATCCAGGTCGGTAATAATAATTGGCACTACGGCATCCTGGAACAGCCATTGATAGCGATTCTCGTCTTTCGGCGTGGTGTTAAACGCAATCGAATCGCCGATAGCAGCCGACAACAAATTGCCCACCGCCTCCAGCAGATCAATGACATCCTCGCCGAAGAATTCAACTTCGGGATGGATAAACACCATCGCCCCGTACATATATCCGCTTTTTTCCAGGGGCAGACCGATGGCCGAACCCGTGTGCGGAATCAGCGTGGATTTGAGGCGCGGCCAGCGCGGATCCGTGCTGATGTCCCGCACGACAATTGTCCGCCGTCCATGATGCACATAGCCGATCAACCCTTGCGTGATGAGCCGGTGCCAGATTTGACGGCGCGCTTCCAGATCAGCGTGGCTGTCATCGTCGCTGCCCAGGACAAAAATATCGTTGGTTTTATCATCCCGGTGAAATGTGACCACGCCGCCATGCTGCACCCCCAGCAATTGGGCCGCCTGGAAAAAGACGCTTTGTAAAATAGCGTGATCGTTACCCTCGTGGCGGCTTAACGTATTCACCAGACTGTAGAGAGCATCGAGACGCTGTCGTTCGCTCAACATAAAGACCGCTTTTCTTGTGTCGGTACGCTACAACATTTTCTTAAGTGTACACGACATCGCAACAGAGTCATCCATGAAATAAGTACAAGTTCTTCACCGACGCCGCTGCCGAACCAGACTCAGCAGTTCCTCAAGGCTCTGCCGCCGGTTATTTTTATCATATCGAATGGCCTTCAGGCTGGATAGCTCCAGTGGTGAACTATCTACCGCCGCATATAGCAGCGGAATAATCGGTTTTTCGCGGTTGAGGAAATACCGATAGGCCAGTTTGACATACCGCGATTCCAGCGCCGCCGGTGAAACGACCACAATCAACATCCAGCATTCGGAGAGCGCCTGCTCTACCGCCAGCATCCAGTCATCGCCGCCCTGGGTCAAATACTGATCTACCCACACGCTGAACTCCGCGTCCTGCAAAATCGCCGTCAGCGGCGCCACAATGGTTTCCCATTCATCCCGTGCATATGCGATAAAAATATGATCGGTTAATGACCCTGGCTGTAAACCGGTTCCCAGACGGCTGGTCACC
>DATALK010000302.1:0-3354 GCA_036261085.1 Phototrophicaceae bacterium
CTATCCCAATTATACGGTTAACGAGCCAAAAAGTTGCGGCCTAAATCCACCCGACCACTGGGCCGATCAGGTGGCTGGGGGCGTCTTTTTAATCGGGCTGGGCATACTGTTTTTTGGCGGTCTGGGGATTGGCTTTTTCCCCGGCATCCTGTTTGTCATCGGCGCGTCCAATATCGCCAGGGGGATGGCGGAAGGTCGGGCCTGGTATAACGTGTCAGGGGGCGTGTGGATGATTGGGTTGGGGGCGGCCTTCCTGTTTAATTTTAGCTGGCCGCTGATCCTTGTCCTCATTGGGCTGTCCATGCTCTTTGGTATCAGCGTTAAGGACTCCCGACGGAAGTCTGACGATGACGACTATTCGTATCTTGAGGACGAAAAGCTCAAGAACGAAACCAAGCGCAAGAATGATGATTACCTCATTTATGACGAAGACGAGGACGCTGCGATGCCTCGTTAGGGATTTCCATTCGACTAAAGGCGGCCTGTCAGGTCGCTGTTTGATTCCCTTGCCCCGCGAAAATGGGGCGGTATAGTCAACGATTGCCCTACCGTGTCTAGACTCTGCCCGGTGGGAACGTTATAGTTGGACGCGGCGCCTGAATAACAGGCATCGCCAATAAGCTGAGTTTGGCAGGTAATGAGATGAGCGTTTGCAGATTCAGACTAAAAAATTCGGGCGTGTTGGGGCTGCTGCTGGTACTGTTGGCGGGCTGTGGGGTTGCCAGCACGGGCGGTCAGGCCGGTGTGGTTGCGCCCATTATCCAGATTAACCAGTCGCCGGAACAGGTGGTGACGGAATTCCTGAACGCCTGGCGGGAAAAAGACTACGCGGGGATGTATAACAAACTGAGCCAACAGAGCCAGAGTACTTACTCGCTGCCCGTGTTCCAGAAGCAGTATGAAAACGTCACGGAAACGATGCAACTGGCCGACCTGAAATTTCAGGTCGGGGAGGCCCAAATCCAGGGCGCAGCGGCGGCAGTCGGGTATAACCTGACGCTAACCTCCCCGGTATTTGGCACGATTGATGACAAAAACCGGACGATGCGGTTGATCGAAAAACCGGGCGGTTGGGGCATCGCCTGGTCAAGTATGGATATTTTTGACGCGCTGGCGGCAGGTTCGCGGCTGGAAGTGCGGGCGCAGCGTTCCCCGCGCGGCAACATTTATGATCGAAATGGCGATTTGCTGGTCGAAGAAAATGGGACGGTGATCGCGCTGTATGTGGCGCAGCAGGATATGTTCAATGTGGACGACTGCCTGACACTGTTTGCCGATGTCCTGCGACGGCAGCGGTGGGATTTGGTCGCGCTGTTTGCGAATTACGATCCGGTAACTATTTTTTACGTGGGCGCGATTGACCCCGAAGTAGATGCGGTGCGCGGCGCAGAACTCGATCAAACCTGTGCCGTGCGGCGGATTGAAAGCCAGATCCGTCGCTATGTCGGTTATGGGGCGGCGGTGCATGTGACCGGGTATGTCGGCCAGATTCCGGCAGACGAGGCGCAGCGTTACCAGCAGCAGGGTTACAATTCCGGTGATCTGGTCGGGTTGGCGGGGGTGGAAGCCGCCTACGAAACCGAATTGAGTGGTCAGGCGGAACAGGTGTTACGGATTGTGTCGCCGAGCGGGGTGCTGCTGCGCGAATTAGCCGGTAAACAGGGCAGCGACCCACAGCCCGTGCAGCTTACCATTGATCGGGATTTGCAATTGGCAACGGCGCAGGCCATAGCGGACGCTTACAACTGGGCGGAACCGAACTGGGCGGGGCCGGAACACTCGCCCGGGGCGGGCGCGGTAGTCATTGATGTGAAGACCGGGGCGGTACTGGCAATGGTCAGTTATCCGCTGTTTGACCCCGCCGTCTTTAATCCTGTGGCCTCCGATTACATTCAGGATCGGGGTGTGTTACTCGGACAACTGAATGCCGACTCGCGCCAGCCATTTAAAAACCGAGCCGTACAGGAACAGTATTTCCCCGGCTCAACCTTTAAGGTGATTACGACGTTTGCCGCCGCTGCCGAACATCTGATGACTCCAACGGAATTATTTAACTGCACATTGGAATGGCAGAATGGCCGCAAGTACGGCGATACCATACCGGTGCGCCGGGATTGGCGCGTGATAGATGGTTTAGAGCCGGCGGGTGAAATCACTATTTCCCAAGCGCTGATGGCTTCGTGTAATCCCTTCTTTTATGAAATGGGCGGACGCTTGTACCAGGAGCGGGACGCCTCGACTTTAATGAACTACGCCCGCCAGTTTGGCCTGGGCAGTCGGACAGGTCTGGAAGCAATTTTGCCGGAAGTCGCGGGCAATCTGAATACGCCGACCAGTCCTGAGCAGGCGATCAATACGGCGATTGGGCAGGACATCCAGGTGACTATCCTTCAGATGGCGCGAATGGTAGCGGCAGTGGCGAACAAGGGCCAAGTCTACAAACCCTACCTCGTTGAGCAGGTGGGGGGCATGGACGGTTCCGCACCGTTGTTTAAGGCGCAGCCGCAGGTGGTGAACGAGTTGAAGGTTGACCCTGAAGTCTGGCAAATTGTTCACGATGGTATGTGCGGCGTAACGACTAATGAAGACCTGGGAACAGCGTATTATACCTTTAACGATGTGCAAGGTTATACGATTTGTGGCAAGACTGGCACGGCGCAGACGGGGCGGGTTGAGCCGCACGGCTGGTTTGTCTCGTTTGCCCCAGCGGATAATCCGCAGATTGCCATTGCTGTAATGGGCGAGTTTTCCCGCGAAGGCTCCGAAGTGGCGGCGCCGATCACCCGGCGGATTGTAGACGCTTATTTTGGGCAGTCGGGGTGGCAGTACCCTGATTGGTGGAATGAGGGGCCGTATAACCCGATGAATATTCCCGTCGGGGAAACGGGTGGGTAAGGTTTTAGGGAAAATGGGTGGTTTAATGGAAATTGTGCGCTGTGTTTCCTGCGATGGCTATGGTTGGTTTGAAGATGAAGCTGGCGCGCCGGATTGTAATTGGTGCGGCGGGGTGGGTTATATTTATCGGGACGAAAACGGCGTTGACCGGCACATTCCGGCCAGCGATTATCCGGTAGTTGCTGAACGGTTGGAACAGCTCGAAATCGAACGCCTGCGTGAAATCGGCTATACCGGCGCGGCCAAACGTCCCTGGGAGCAGGCAGTACGCGGCCAGCCGAAGCCAACCGATGAAACGTAATGATGGGCGCGCTTCATCGGCGCGCCCGCTGGTTTTACTGGCTGAGACGATGATTACGGAAAAACTCCCAGATGGCGGCGCTGGCGTAGAGATCATAACTGGTGTTTCCGGCGTCTATTTTGCGGACGCCACCCGGCCAGGTATGGCCGCCGCCCGCG
>DATALK010000303.1:0-1521 GCA_036261085.1 Phototrophicaceae bacterium
CCTCGGCTAGAGACGGACTGTCAGCGGCGGCCCCGGTGGGCACGACGCGCAGGGTGTAACGCTCGGCGTTGATGGGTGTCGCCTCGGTGGCTTTCGAAAATTCCAGATTGGTGGCAATCGCTGACTGTCCGGCAAAAACATTGACGGTGGGGGTGTCTGGTGCGGCATGAATAATGCGCACCGTCGTCTGCCCGACGGGTGTTGCGGTTGGCGCGGGTACGGCGGTCTTGGCCGGAGTCGTGGTAGCGGCTGGCGGTAGGGGAGTCGTGGTGGCCGCCGGGGGCGGGGTCGCTGTCGGTAGACTTGGTGCGCAGGCGGTCAGTGCCAGCAGCAGTATTGTTAATCGGGATAACCAACGCATACATCCCCCTTTACCGGCGGATAATCATGATTTATCGGTGATTGTACCATGTCGTGCCGAAACACCATTCAACAAAAAGTCCTGCACTCCCGGAAACCAGGGGCAGGACTTTTTGACTTAAGCGTGACTTTTGCTTTTACTGCGGGGGAATTGGGGCCAACGCTGTGGCTGGAACCCAGCCGCGCGCGCCTTCTTCCGGCACTTCAATCGCGCTGAAAACGCCATCGGTGTACAGCAGAATGACGATTCGCCCGGCGGTGAGGACGGGCAGTTCACCCTGGTTGCCGCCGGGATCAACAGTCATGGCGACCACATCCGCCACCACTTTCATTTTGGGTAGTTCGGTGGGAGTGGCTCCAGGTGTGCCGCGCGGCGCACTGGTCGCCTGGGGCGTCCCGGAGGCGTCCGGCTGACCGGCGACCACGATTTCTTCCAGCGCTACCGGTTTGCCATTTTTACTCAGCCGCACGAAGACGGCAGTATCGGTCTTGGCGGCAATCCAGCCATCAGCGCTTTCGAATGTGACATGCAGCCACATCCCGTCTTCTGACCGTTCGACGACGATCAGGCGGCTACCGCTGGGAATTTGTACCAGCACTTCGGCATTCGGATTCGGATTGCGGCGCAGATTCAGGTTTGAACCGGGATCCAGCACGACATCAGCGACAGTTGCATCTTTCAGCGGGTCGGCGGTTGGCCGTTCCACTGGGGCAATCGCTGCGCCGACTTCGCCGCGTTCCGTGCCGTCCGCAATGACCAGCAGTTCTTCGGCTTCCATGCCTTCATAGTCAATCGGTTTGCTGTTCAGCGTGTACTGGATGTAGAGGGTATTAACCCAACCGGTGACGCTGCCACCTTCCGCGGGTGAGTAGCGGACAAAGGCCCAGTCGCGCGCTTCCAGCACACCTAGAAATTCCATCGCGGTGCCATTGGTGATGCGCACCAGAACTTCGCCATCTACGGTGGGAGTGCGGCGGATATTCAGGTTGACACCGGGGTCCAGGTTAAACACGGTGGCGACCACGCGATCTACCGGGATGGGCGGCGGCGTGACGCCGGTATTGACGGCCTCACCGGCTTTATTCATGGGAACCAGCGGCAAATTGGCGAGGCGCGCGGGCTGTCCGGCGGCATCGCTGACGCTTAGGAATTGCGCGTTA
>DATALK010000310.1:0-15822 GCA_036261085.1 Phototrophicaceae bacterium
GAGCAGCGCCAGCACCACCAGCACCGGCCAGCGCGCCACCGTGCGTTCTGGGTTCATAATACCAAGCTATCAATCATCATGGCTAAAAACAGCAGCGCCAGATAGGTGGTGGAAAACTTATACATACTGCGGGCCGCTGCGCCCGTCGCCTGCCGGATCAACAGGATCGAAGCGCGAATCAAGCCCAAGCCCAGCAGCACCGCCGCCAGCAGATAGACCCACCCCAAAACCTGAAACAGCGCGGGCAGCAGCGCGACCAGAAAGAGTTGAATGCAATACAACAAAATCTGGAGGCGCGTGACTTCTTCACCCCGCGCGACGGGCATCATCGGCACATTCGCCGAAGCATAATCTTTATTGACCAGAATCGCCAGCGCCCAACTGTGCGGCGGCGTCCAGTAAAACACAATCGCAAACAGAATCAACGCCTGGAAAGACAGGGTTCCCGTCACGGCTGACCAGCCGACCAGCACAGGAACTGCGCCCGCACCACCGCCGATCAAAATGTTCACCACCGTATTGCGTTTGAGGATGATGGTGTAGAGGATGACATAATACAGGCCGCCAATCAGGGCTAAACCGGCGGTCAGCCAGTTGACCCAGATACCCAGGATCAGCACCGACCAGGCCACCAGCGCCAGCCCAAAAATCAGCGCGTTGATGGGTTCAACCCGCCCGGACGGAATGGGACGCCGCGCCGTGCGCGCCATCTTGGCGTCCATATCGCGGTCAAGATACTGGTTAATCGCGCTTGACCCTGCCGCCGCCAGCGCGCCGCCAATCAGGGTCGGCAGCAGAATTGACCATTCGGGGACACCTTCTGCCGCGATGACCATCGCTGTCAGGGTGGTAAACAGCAGCAGCAGGACAATACGGAGTTTAGCCAGTTCCAGATAAGTCTTTAACGTTGCGGTAAAGTTTAACTGGAAACTTCGGACTGTGGATTCCATCTTTGCTCACTTGATACAACACGATTATTTAACCATTCGATGGCGCTCAAAACTACCAATAAACCCCAGGTCGTCGCCGCTAATCCGACATGCGCCGCGCCCCACAGCGGGGCCGCGCCGCTGACCACATATAACGCGCCAACACCGGCCTGGGCCAGATACGCTACCAGCGCCCCAATAGCCAGCGTTCGTGCCTGACCAACGCGATGTTTAGCCACATACCAGACCAGCAGCACCAGCGAAAATCCTAACGCCAAGACAGCCATCCGGTGCAGCATGTGAATAATCGGAAGCTGGCCTTGATTTAACGGCAGCACCGCCCCATTACACAGCGGCCAATCGGCACAGGCCAGCGTCGCGCCGCTGCCGCGCACCAGCGCCCCGGTGAGGATAATCACCAGCGACAGCGCGGTGGTGATGTAAACCAACGAAGTGATAGTATCGCCCCGGCGGTATTCGGTTGGCCGGTAAATCGCTCCAACTGCCGCGAACAGCAGCGTACCTAACAACAACATGGCCGTTCCCAGATGCAGCGTAACAAACGTCGGCGGCAGTTCCAACACGACCACAATCGCGCCCAATGCACTTTGCAGCGTAAATAACAAGGCCGCCGCGATGGTCAGATTAAGGACCAGCCGATTGTGCTGCCGGTAAGCCCGCAGCGCCGCCACCAGCGTAATCAGCCCTAAAACACCAATTAACAGCGCAAACAGCCGGTGCAGCCATTCAATCCAGGCATTCAGATTATCCAACGGCGGGAAAATCGTGCCGTTACACAGCGGCCAATGGTCGCCGCAGCCCAGGCCAGAATCGGTGACACGCACCACGGCGCCAAAAACAATTAAACCTAAAGTGAAAAAGGCGGTTGCCAGCGCCAAGCGGGGAAACCAGCGCGGGGAAGTCGTGTGCATAATAAACCTTAACCGATACTACCCAACACATTACAATACAATTGCTAAGGGTTTTATAGGTGTTCACCCAACAATGGACACCGTTAACTAACCAAACCCAACGCGGGCACTTTCAGTTGGTCGCGGAGGCGACGACGTGACGACCTGATTTTGGGACTTCACACGCTTCACCTGCCGGTGCAGCAACCAGAAAATCAGCATCACGGTGATGCCCGCACCCAAGAGATTAAACAGGACAAAACCAATCACCAGAAAAAGCTGTTCAGCCTTCCAGGGTGTCATATCCATGACCGAGGCATCAGGATTGCTCGTTGTGCGAATGACCCAGGGAACAGTTGCGGTTCCGCCATCAGCGGCCATCTGGGCCGTCAGCCCACCCGCAATAATCAACACTGCCAGCACTACCCCAATAATAATTAACCGCCGCACAACCCGCCTCCCCAATATTCACTAAAACCTGAATATTATAAATTGTACTCTTTCTCACAAAGGGTCGCAAGAAACGGCAGACGACACTTATCTAAGGCTCATCCCGGCTGGACGAGTCGGTTTGCGGAATTTCGCGCTCTTCCTGAACATCGTCGCTCAAGCCATCATGCTCTTCACTGGCGACTTCGGTAACGCGACGTTCGCGGCGCTCAGCACTCTCACCTACCGTCGAGTCTAACTCGGAGACAAGATCACCGCCCTCGCTGATCTCGTCTTGCAGGGGCAGAACAAAGTAGAAAGTCGAACCTTTGCCGGATTTACTTTCCAGCCAGATTCGCCCGCCATGTTTCTGCACAATCGCTTTGCTGATCGCCAGTCCCAGGCCGCTGCCTTCGATCTTCTGGGCGACCCCTTCCCGCGCGCGGAAAAAGCGTTCAAACACGCGCGCCTGGTCTTCTTTGGAAATGCCCATACCCGTATCGCGCACGCTGACCACCACCCGATCCGTTTCCTGAACGGCCTTAATCCAGACCTCGCCGCCGTCTCGGTTGTATTTCACGGCATTACTGACCAGATTATCTACGACCTGCGTCAGCCGTCCGGCATCAGCCGTGACGAGTTCCATGTTTTCAGCGATCTCAACGTGAAACGTGATGTTCCGGCGTTCCGCGACCTGCCGCAGCATGTCCACAACATCATGAACGATTACCTTTAAATCACACTCGACCAGATCAAGCTCCACATTGGCGTCAATCCAGGAAATTTCCAGCAGCCGCGCCACGAGGTGTTCCATCCGCTGCAAACCGGCCATCGCCTTGTCGGCAAAATGTTTTTGGCGCTCAGTTAGCGGCCCTAACTGCTGCACCAATTCAATACAGCCGCGAACGGAATTGATCGGCGTTTTCAGATCGTGCGCGACCATATTCAGCCAATCCGCTTTGGGATCATTAGTCGGTGTCATGGTTTTATTTGTCCGTACTCAATAAGGCCGGTAAAGTATTCAGGGCATAAGCCAAGCGCGTGCCATGCCAGGTAATCAGCGAACCATCTACCAGGTGAATCCGGTTATTCCTGGCTGCTGGGATAGCCAGCGCGGCAAACAAAGGCCGGTGTTCCTCTGTAAACGGGAAAGGTTCACTCGGCAGTAAAATCACATCCGGCTGCGCCGCCGCCACTTCGCCCAACGTCACACGCGGATAACGGGTATCACGCTCTGCATTATCCACCGTTTCTGGTTCGGCGGCGCCCAGGTCAGCCGCCAGCGGATACAAACGCCGCCGGTCTGCAAACACATTCGTACCGCCGCACACCCGCAGCACATCATGGCAGTAAGTGTCCGCGTTAAACGTCATCAGCGGATCAAGCCAAATCGGAACAAACACCTTGAGTGGTTGTTCCCGATTTTCCCCTAACCGCAGCACCCAATCATAGGTTTGTTCCAGCAAGCGCACCCGTGGCACCATCACCGGTTCATCAAAGACGTGCATAATATTCCACAGCAGGTTAATTGCTTCCAGCACCGTGCGCGGAAACGTCACCCACACAGGAATACCCGCAGCCCGCAGCGCCAGCACCGCCGCTTTATGATTTTCTTCCCGGTTAGCGATTACCAGATCAGGCCGCATGGCGATAATTCGCGGCACATCAGGATTTTTCGGGCCACCAATACGCGGCAGCGCGGCCACTTTCTCCGCCGGATGGACGCAATAATCGGTGATGGCAATCAGCCGATCCCCCAGATTCAGATCAAAGAGCGATTCGGTCACGCTGGGGACAAGCGACACCACCCGGCGCGGCGGCTGCGTGACCGGGGCTTCCATCTCGTAAGCATAGGTGTTCGCGTTCATTCAATCGCTCTCTGGCATCGGGTTACAACTGCACGAGCTGATCGCGTTCCGGGCCAACGCTGACCGTCTTCACTGGCGTTTCGCACAATTCCGCCACGCGCCGAATATACGCCCGCGCGGCCTCCGGCAAATCGGCGCCCTGCCGCGCCCCGCTGATGTCCACGCTCCAACCGGGCAGCGCCTCATACACCGGCTCAACACGCTCCAGATCGGCGTTGGCACTCGGTGGATAAGCGAGTTCCTGCCCATCCAGGCGATAAGCGACACACAGTTTTAATTCATCAAAACCACTAAGGATGTCCAGTTTGGTCAGCACCAATTCCGTACAGCCATTAACCTGGGCCGCATACCGCAGCATCACCGTATCCAGCCAACCACAGCGGCGCGGGCGGCCCGTCGTGGTGCCATACTCATCCCAGAAGTTTTCGCCCGTCCCGCGCAGCCGGTCACCGATTTCATTCTTGAGTTCAGTTGCCATTGGCCCCGCGCCCACGCGCGTACTGAAACTCTTGGCCGCACCCACGACACGATCCACGCACCCCGGCCCAATGCCTAACCCGATCATTGCCCCGCCCGCCGTCGGTGAGGAACTGGTCACAAACGGATAACTGCCGTGATCTACGTCCAGCAGCGTCCCCTGCGCACCTTCGCACAAAATCCGCGCGCCAGCCTTCAACCGCTGGTTCAGATAGACCGAGGTCTCAGTCAGGAACGGTTTTAACCGCGCCGCCGCATCCAGATACGGCAGCACGGCTTCACCAGCGTTCACCGGCTCAATACCCAACGGCACGGCAACCTTGTTTGCTTCGTGAATCGCACGATGCAGCGCGTCGGCAAAATTCTCAATATTGAGCATATCACCCATCCGCAGCCCCCGCCGTCCGGTTTTGTCCAGATAGGCCGGGCCAATGCCGCGTAAGGTGGTGCCAATCGCCTGCGCGCCGAGCGCTTTTTCAGAAACCTTATCCAGCGTGATATGCGCGGGACTGATAATGTGCGCCCGCGTACTCATCACTAGGCGTTCCGGTATCAGTTCCACCCCTAACGCCTGGAGTTGATCCATCTCTTTCACCAGATTGACCGGGTTCACGACCATGCCATTACCAAGCACACACACGACGCGCTCATGCAGAATGCCGGACGGAATGGTGTGCAGCTTAAAAACCTGCTCACCCACATAAACGGTGTGTCCGGCATTATCACCGCCGCCATACCGCGCCACCACATCGGCTTCCGCCGCCAGCCAATCCGCAATGCGACCTTTACCTTCATCGCCCCACTGCGCGCCAATCAAAATCGTTGCGGGCATGTCCCCCCCTTATAAACTACGAAACTCCGGCCCCAGAGCCACCGTAACCTGCTGTTGGCCCCAGGGTTCAACTTCTCCATCCGGGCCAAACGCCAACGCCGACCCGGATCCAATCCCAACCGCCAACGCGGACGGCTGCTCATTAAACATAATTCGAGCGGGTTCAGACTGACCGACACTGGTGATGCCCGGCACAACCAGCGCATCGGCCAGCCATTCCAGGCCAGACACAATCGCCCCATCAGGCCGAACGACCCACGCGCCCAGCACCATCGCGCCCCAGCCTTCCGCCAAAATGACCGCGCCATTCTCAAAGGCGGCCTGCATCCCGCTGGCAGCAGCGCCCATCAACCCCGAACGCAAATTTTCCACATCCGGCGCGTCTTCAATCACAATCAGGGCCGCCTCAGACAAACGCGCCAGCAGGGTTTGATCGTCTTCCGTCAGCGCATCTACAATATACCCCGGCGGCGCGCCTAAATCATCCATATCCGCCAGCGTTTTTTCGCTCCAGTCGTCGTAATTACCCAAGCTGACATACGCCACACCGCCATCAGCGGCCATGCGGCCAATAGCCTGCGCGCGCACTTCAGTTGAATCCTCGCTGCTGCCCGCCAGTACCAGCCACCCACGCCCATCCCGCCAGCGAAGAATATTGTGACTCGCCATCAGCCCTCTGGCAAAATATAGGCCGCTGCCGCTGCCGCCAGCAGCGCCACACCCACCGGTAAGGCGTCCTCGTGGAAATCAAAACGCGGGTGATGGTGGCCGTAATAGGGTTCCGTACCAGGATTAGCGCCCAACAATAGATACATCCCTGGTATATCACCCATCAATAACCCGACATCTTCCGCGCCCATCGTGCGTTCGTTTACCAGGTTCGCCGCTCCAACCATGTGCTGGAAAATCGGACGCAGGCGTTCGCCCACACTGCTGTGGTTAATCACCGGCAGCAGTTGCCGATCTATCTCTAATTCTACTGTACATCCCAACGCTGCGGCGATACCCTGACTGATTTCATTCATCCGGCGTTCCATCGTCTCGCGCACTTCCAGCCGGAAAAAGCGCATTGTGCCGCGTAATTCAGCACTTTGCGGAATGACATTAAAGGCCGTTCCCGCCGCCATCTGGGTCACAGAAATCACGGCGCTGTCCAGCGGGTCAACATTGCGGCTGGCAATCGTCTGGAAAGCGCTAATAAGCTGCCCCGCACACACCACCGGGTCAATCGTCATGTGAGGATTTGCCGCATGGCCGCCTTTGCCCTGGATTTTCAGGATAAACTCCGACGAACCGGCCATAATCGGCCCATCAGCGACGCCCAGCTGACCAAACGGCAGGCTGTTCCACAAATGCAGGCCCACACAAACATCCGGTTTAGGGTCACGCAATACGCCGTCAGCCACCATCGCTTTCGCGCCAGCGGCGATTTCCTCCGCCGGTTGGAACACAAACTTCACCCGGCCCGCGATTTGCTCCCGGTGCTGCGACAGCAGTTTAGCCACCCCCAAAGCAATCGTGGTATGCCCATCGTGGCCGCAGGCGTGCATCACTCCGGCCTGAGTGGAGCTGTACGGAAATGTATTTTCTTCGATAATGGGCAGCGCGTCCATATCGGCGCGCAGCAAGACCGTCGGGCCGTCCTGCTCCCCTTCTAAAATCCCGACCACCCCGGTTTTACCAACACCCGTCTGCACTTCCAGACCCAGCCGGGTTAGTTCTTCCGCCACCATTCCGGCAGTACGGACTTCCTGAAACGCGAGTTCGGGATAACGGTGAAAATCCCGGCGGCGGCGGATGAGTTCATCCCGCATGGCTGCCGCTTCCGCTTTAAAATCAACCTTAACCATGATTGTTTTCCATCGTTACTTTCATTAAACAGCGGCCTTCAACCCACTACAGATTAAGCACCCGAAACTGTTCCAGATAACGCGGTTGGCCGGGCGGCGCTTCGGGGTCAACGTTGGCCCGCAAACGCTGCTCTAGCGCGTCCATATCCTTGATCTGACTGCGATGTTCGCGCAGCGCGTTCAGGCGCGTTTCCAGATAGTCCGTCACATCCACTTTGGTATTCGGTTCGCGGGTAATCGCTAACCACACCTGGGGGATTTTGTGCGGCGGCAGACCTTCATCCTGCTCAAGTTCAGGAAAGAACATCCGATTACCCACCGCCGGGAAAACCGCTTCCAGCGCCGCTTCCCCAATATGGCGATGATCGGGATGGTTCAGGCGGTTAAACAGATTCCACCACGTTGTCGGATCATTTGTGACCAGAATATCGGGTTTTCGCAACCGCATCAGCCGCACAATGTCGCGTTTCAATTCCGGCGTCGGCTGGACATCGCCATCCCGATAACGCAAAAAGACAATATCCTTGACCCCCAACACCGCCGCTGCCCGCCGTTCCTCTTCCTCGCGGAGGGTTATCAGGCGTTCGGGCGTCATCTCCGGGTCATCGCTGCCTTTATCACCACTGGTTGCCAGCACAAAAGTAATTTGCGCCCCTTCCGCCGACCAGCGGGCCAGCGTTCCGCCACAAAAAAACTCCGGGTCGTCAGGGTGGGCAAACACCACCATAATCCGTTTCGGTTGCTGTATCGTGTCCGTCATGTTTGATTCGACTGTTTGGTCGCCTTCGTTGAAGAATTTCGATTTGTGGGTTTCATTTTCCGGTACAGACCAGCCGTACCGGAATCAACCATAACGCCAAATCACCCTGGTCGTCAACGCCGGATGGTTATACTTCGTCCGCCGGGTTCTTACCCGGTTTGGCGCCGCAGTCACACGGGCCATCACCATGTTTGGCACACGGCTCTTTGGCTTTCTTTTGTAAGGCTTCCCACTCGTCCAGGGGGATAATTTCCTCCCGCTTTAACAAATACCGAGCATCCTCAACGATCACCGTCACCGCGTCCAGCAAGGGATGAACATCCAGAACTTTACCTTCACCATGCGGCGTACCAATCCGTTTATTCCGCTTCGGCAGGTGTTTCCGCGCCTCAACATACTGTTCGTATTCATACACCAAACAACAGCGCAGCCGCCCGCACATCCCGGTAATTTCGGAGGGGTTGAGGGAAATCCCCTGCGCTTCTGCCATCTTGATCGAAATCGGGCTGAAGTCGGTCAGGAAGGTACTGCAACAGCGCATTTCACCACACGCGCCAAAACCGCCCAGCAGCTTGGCGACATCGCGCGGCCCAATTTGCCGCATCTCCACCTGGGAACCGGGAAATAAACGGCTGAGTTCATTCCAGATGCGGTTGGTATTGATCTTATCTTCAGCCGTAAATAAAAACGTTAACAGGCTGCCATCATAATTATAAAGCGCAGCCACAAACTTGACCTCCTCAAAACCGCCAAGCTGCGCCGCCTTATCCTCACAGCGCTCCAACGCCTCTTCCTGCTTGGCTTCCCACTGCTGTTTCAGCAGCAGATCGCGCGGCGTTGCCATCCGCATAATGGGCTTATAATCCTGGTTCTCTTCTTCGGCAGCCGCGAACCCCGCCACCTGCCCCATCTGGCGCCCGCGCGCGGTTTCGACAATGACAAAATCATCAACGCGCAAATCGGGAAAATCACTGTAGTCGAAATGATAGAGCTTACCCACACGGTTAAAACGAATCCCAGCGACCTGGCGCTGGTTAATTTGAACATCAGTCATGCTTGATCTACCTTGATGTAACTGCTTTACGATAAACTGCGGTTGTACTCCCCCATGATAAGGCACACCAGCCCTTTCTGCCAAAAGATTAGCCGCAAAAACGCCAAATCAGTCGAAGAAAGGACGAATGTCCCCCTTGACTGTATTGCAGAACGCGGTTGCCGTCGAGGGCGGACTTTGTAACATTCAAACAGCTTAAGCGGTATTGCAAACAACAGACTGACCACAATCTCGAGGTGAGCGGGTGAAAAAATGCCAACCAAGAAAGTATTTCTAATCCAGGATGCTTCTCAACTCACGGCGGTGGTAATGGAAGTCTTGCATCTGGAAGGCTTCGCGGTTGAAACTACCGATCAGGCGGAATGTATTTTAAGCACTGCGGCCACCTTTCATCCCGACATCATTGTGCTGGACGATTGTTTCCACCAACAGAATACACTTCCAGTCTGCAAACAACTTAAGAGCCAATCCGAAACCCGTGATATTCCCGTTATCATCGTCTCGAATGATCCCCAGGCGGCAGCATGGACGCGCGAAACCGGGATGGCCAGTGTTTTGGCGAAACCGATTTCATTTTTTGATCTTATGGATACTGTCCAGAGTTACATAATGTGAACCGGAAAGCGCCAGGGTTGCTTGACAGACAATCCGCAAAATGCTAGTCTCAAAAAGCCGCAAACCATAACACCGGCATAACGATCAGGTGTCAAAACGCGCAGTGTTCGCGTTTCATCGTCTTTAGGTTTGCGGCGGGGAAACGCATGAAAACCCTGGTAATGAAATTCGGCGGCTCGTCCGTCGGCACAAAAACGGCCCTAACCCAAGTCCTCAGTATTGTCCTTCACGAACGTGAGCAGTGGGACAGTCTCATCCTCGTCGTCTCGGCACTGGATGGCGTCACCGACGCGCTGATCGAAGCGGCCCATCTGGCCCACCTGGGCAATCAACGCGGCTACCGTCGCATTATTGCCAACCTGCGCACGCGCCATATGGCCCTGATCGAAGAACTCCCCATTGGCACAACAGAACGCACCGCCCTTCAAGCTGATATTGACCGCCTGCTGTTTGATATGCTGGACATCTATGCCGCCATGTCAAACACCCCGGCAGAAATTCCCGTGCCGGATTTGATTGACGCCACCATCGGCGTCGGCGAAAAACTGGCCGCGCGAATTGTTGCTGCCCTGCTGCGCCAAAAAGAAGTGCGCAGCGTGGCGCTGGATACCACCGATCTGGTCATTACCAACGAGGTATTCGGCAACGCCACCCCGGACATCACCCTCACCTGCGAGCGAATTGAAAAAAATCTGCTGCCTTCGCTGGATCGCGGCATTGTTCCCGTCGTGACCGGTTTTATCGGCATGACCAAAACTGGCAAACCCACCACATTGGGGCGCGGCGGCAGCGACTACACCGCCTCGATTCTCGCCATTTGCGCGAACGCGGAAGAAGTCTGGATTTGGACGGGCGTGGACGGCATGATGTCCGCCGACCCGCGCGAAATTAATGAGGCCCTGGTGATTTCGCGGATGTCTTACGAAGAAGTGGCGGAACTGGCCTATTTTGGCGCGCGTGTTCTCCATGCCCGCATGATTGGCCCACTGCGGGAACGGCATATCCCGCTGCGCATCAAGAATGTGTTTAAGCCCCAACTTCCCGGCACACTTATTCACGATGCGCTCCCGGAACCATCGCATAATCTCAAAGCGGTCACTTCGATTGCCGGTCTGGCGTTAACCTCGGCCAGCAACGGCCCGCTGGCGGCGATTTCGACGCTGGTAGATAAAACGCTGTTTGCCAATACCCACACCCACACCGATGTGATGATTTCGTCCCAATCGGCCACGCACAGTCTGGTATGTTTTCTCATCCCGACCAGCGCGGGGCCAGACGCCGTGCATTCGGCACGGCTGATGCTGGAAGAAGACCTACGCCGTCATCCTGAGATGGGCGATTGGAACGTAAAACCGGTCAGCCTCATTACAGTGATACGAGACCGCATTGATGAATCGCCAACGTTAACCGCTGGCATCATCCAATGTCTGACCGGAATCCGCATCCTGGCGCTGGCCTTAGGCCCATCCCATTGCAGCGTGTCGCTGGTCATTGACCCGGAACATACCGAACGGGTCTTACTGACGATTCATGATTTGATTATCAATAGCGTGTAAGGTAACGTTCCAGTTCCCAGGCTGTGACCTGCCGGTTATATTCGTCAAATTCCTGGCGTTTGGCCGCGATATACCGATCACTGATATACGGACCGAGCGCTGCCAAAATGATGTCATCCTGGCTTAAAGCGTCCAGGGCCTCCCCCAGCGAGGTGGGCAGCACTTCCAACTGCCGCAACCGGGTGCGTTCCTGCCGCACCAGCGTTTCTTCCAACGGGTCGGACAGCGGCAGCTGCTGGCGAATGCCATCTAACCCGGCCATGAGCATCACCGCGCTGGCAAGATAGGGATTGGCGCTGGGATCAGGACAGCGCAGTTCCAACCGGGTGTGTGGTTCTTTCCCCGCAGAAATGTGTGGCACCCGAATCAGCGCCGCCCGATTGATATGCGCCCAGGTAACATACACCGGCGCTTCAAAGGCCGTGCCTAAACGTTTGTAGGAGTTCACCAGCGGCGACAGCACCGCGCACATCGCGCGGGCATGGGCCAACTGCCCCGCCAAAAAGTGCCGCGCCAGGTCCGATAGACCGTATTCATCACCCGGCTTGGCAAAAACATTATCGCCCGTATCCCGCTGATGCAGGCTTTGATGGGTGTGCATTCCCGAACCTGGTAGGTTTTCACTGGGACGCGGCATAAAAGTGCAGTGTAAGTGGCTGCGGCGGGCCACCGCTTTGAGCGCCACCCGCGAAATCAGGATTTTGTCGGCCAGCGTCAGCGCTTCATCATACCCAAAATCAATCTCGTGCTGGCCGGAACCAATTTCATGGTGCGTGGAATCCACTTCGATATTCATTGAGGCCAGCGTCGCTAACATCTGACGGCGAATGGACTGCGACATATCGGTAGACATATCAAAATAACTGGCTTCGTCCTGGGGCAGCAGCGGGGCCAGATTATGCCCACCCTCCAGGTGAAACAGGAAGAATTCCAATTCGACGCCGGTTTTGTAGGTCAGCCCCATGTCGGCGGCCTGTTTCAGCGCCTTCATCAACACATTGCGCGGATCACCGATAAATGGCTCACCCTGCAAATTATGGACGGTGCAAATCAGACACGCGGTTTTTTCATCGTTCGGGTCCCAGGGCAAAATGGTAAACGTGTTCAGATCAGGAACCAGAATCATGTCACTTTCAGCGACACGGGCAAAGCCTTCAATAGACGAGCCATCAAAGTGGGAGCCATCGTCTATGACCGATTCCAGCTTGCTGCTGGGAATCGTAATGCTCTTGACCATACCCGTAATATCCGTAAACCACAGGTCAACGAAACGTACTGCCTGTTCGTCAACAGCGGCCAGAATCGATTCTTTTGTTGCCATGTACCAACCTCAATTTCAATTACCGAACAATTAGATTGTATGTCTGTTCCGCCAGATGGCTGATGCGGCACTCGCCATAACCCAGGATAAAACTTTGCAGCCGATCATTCAGGGGTGCAATCCACCGCTCCGGCAGCCGTTCCGCGCCCAACATAACCCCTAACAGGCTGCCCGCCGTCGCGCCATTACAGTCGGTATCCCACCCCCCCATCACGGCATAAACTAACGTCTTTTCGAAATCCCGCTGCCCGTATAACAACGCCAACAAGACCACAGCGGCGTTATTCAACGTATGAACCCAATGATACCGGCCATACTTGGCTTGCATCTGTTCCCAGGCCGTATCCCAATCAGGGATTGTTTTTGCCCAATGCAGACAGTCCTGAACCATTTCACTAAAACGTGACGCCTGCGGGATTTCCGCCGCCGCTATCTGTAAACAATTTACGACATCATCTGTCACAAAGGCCGCCGCAATCGCCGCCGCCATGAACATTTCCCCGTAAATCCCATTTTTAACATGCGATAAGGCCGCGTCGCGGAACGCGAATTCGGCGGCTTTTTCCGGCCATCCCGGCGTCACATAACCCCAGCCATCGGCCCGAATTTGCGCGCCGATCCATTCCCGGTAGGGATTCCAGCGCACGGCTGAATCCGGGAAAGCATACCCATCCACCAGATTACGATACGCCTGCCGCTCTGCCGTATAAACCTGATGGTACGGCAGCATTTCCAACCATTTCTGGCCTACCTGCTCCGTCGTAAAATCGCGTCCGAACGCTTGCAGCATCACGATGTCCAAAATCGTGTAATCCTGGTCATCATCCCGCGCCGCGTGGTCTAAACGTTCGCGGGTCGCGGGCAACCGCCACAGCCCTTCTTCCCAATCGTTCGGATCGGGATGCAACACCTTCTCCGAAAAATAATCATGCAGCGGGTAATCATCTGCCAGCTTTAAACGCGCCTCGATTTTAGCCCGCCCCCACCCTTCAACGGGTTTACCAAGCTGACA
Source organism: Phototrophicaceae bacterium (assembly GCA_036261085.1). Taxonomy (GTDB): domain Bacteria; phylum Chloroflexota; class Anaerolineae; order Aggregatilineales; family Phototrophicaceae; genus CFX2. Next base: position 13,615 of record DATALK010000310.1, read on the forward strand.
ACCGGCACAGCGCCCCAACCAACCGCCGTAGATTTTGTCCCGCAGTTGCGCCTCGGACAAAACCACCGGCAGCCGTCGGGGGCCATCAAATCGCGCGGCCCGAATAGCTGGCAAATCGTAAGGCTCATGATACGGCGAATGAATTTCCAGGCGCATTAAAGTGTCATAAAGATGTTCAGCATCCGCCACCGTTTTGATTTCAGCCACCTGAGCGGCGAAACCGGTCACATCGCCGCCCTCTTCAGCCCGCTGAACCAGTTCCTGCCGCAGTAATTCCTGATAATAAGTCAGTTGATTCATCGCTTTAACACCTTCAGCGCAAGTATAACGAAAAAATCTCCGCCCCGGTCAGAGTGGAGATTACCAAAATTAGAGGAGACAAAGTTAGTGAGGGGTCACAACTATTCCGGTTTAGGCAGCACCCCTAAATGGCCGAGCAGCGCTTCAATGCCTAACAAATAACTCCGCCAGCCAAAGCCACTGATCTGCCCGACACACACGGGGGCCAGCATGGACACATGGCGAAACGGTTCACGGGCGTGAACGTTCGACAGGTGAATTTCAACCACTGGCAGACCAATCGCGCTGATCGCATCCCGCAGTGCTACGGAAGTATGGGTATACGCGCCAGGGTTAAATACCACCCCGTCGGCCCAATTCCGCGCCACATGCAGCATATCAATCAAGGCTCCTTCGTGGTTCGATTGTTCCGCGCGGAGTTCCGCGCCATACCGCCGCGCATGGGCCGCCGCCCAGGTGTTAATCTGGTCGAGCGTCACCCGACCATACACATCCGGTTCGCGCGTGCCGAGCAAATTTAAATTGGGGCCGTGCAGCAGTAAAAGTTTTTTTGACATCAATTATTATCCATTCAAAGGCTGCTGGCATTCCCGGCAGGTCGTCACGGTTTTAGCATACGAGAGATCGCAGTTCTTGCAGACATGCCGTTCCGTACCAATGGCGTTATTCACAATATTCCAGGCGACCTCCCGCTTCAGCCCAGCGGAATTGAGATCGCGCACAAAATATTCGATGGGATAACCCGCTTCCAACTGCGACTTGGCCGAGTTAATGAGACTCGCCAAATCGGCCTTAGTCTCGGCAGGCTTCACGGTCAGCACTTCCGGCTTATAGGTCAGCTTGCAGGTCTGGCACTCGATAAATTCCGTCGGCGCACCAATCGGGAACAGCGGGATAAAATAGGCGCTGAAATAGGGTCGGGCCTGTTTGCGTTCGTAAGTCCGCACCGTCTGACAGCGTGGGCAATAAAACTGCCCGCTATCGAGCGTTTTGGTCTTTGATGAGGTTCCTAAAATAATCATCAATGGTTTCTCTTATTGCAAACTTTGCAACACGTCTAATACGGCCACCTTTGGCACATCGTCCATAATCACTGGCTGGCCGACAGCGCGCAGCAGGACAAAGCGCAGTTTTCCGGCCTGCCGTTTTTTATCGGTTCCCATCGCCGCGTAAATCGCTTCCGGGTCAAGCCCCTGCAACCGTGTTGGCAAGCCGACTTTCATCAAAATGGTTTTGACACGTTCATCCAATAACTCTTCACACAGGCCCATCATGCGGGATAGCCGCGCCGCCGCCAACAGACCAAAACCTACCCCTTCGCCGTGTGACCAAGCGTAATTGGTCACTTGCTCAATCGCATGGCCGAAAGTATGCCCCAGGTTGAGATGCGCGCGAATATTCTGCTCAAAGGGGTCTTGCTGCACCACATCCACTTTGACCTGTACCGCCCGCGCGACCAGTTCCGCCGCGCGTTCGCCCTGCCAGATACTCGGCATAGGTGTCGGACTGCCGAGGATATGTTCACTTTCGATCAGTTCCAGCAAGCCTTCATCGGCCAGCAGCCCATGTTTGATGACTTCGCCCATGCCGCAGCGCCATTCCCGTTCCGGCAACGTTTGTAATACTTCCGGGTCAATTAAAACCTGTTCCGGCTGTTTAAACGCCCCCACCAGATTTTTTCCCTGCGGCAAATCCACGCCGGTCTTGCCACCAACGCTCGAATCTACCATCGAAAGCAGGCTCGTGGGCATCTGCACAAAACACACTCCGCGCAGATAGGTGGCCGCCGCAAAACCGGCAGTATCCCCAACCACCCCACCGCCCAGCGCCAGAATCGTACCGCTCCGGTCTAACCCCACCGCCACCAAATCAGTATACAACTTGGCAACCGTTGCCAGGGTTTTATAC
>DATALK010000324.1:0-5563 GCA_036261085.1 Phototrophicaceae bacterium
AACTGGGCGGTGATTATTTCGATAAACGCAACGAACACCAGCTTCAGCGTTCCCTGGTCAAGCGCCTTGAGCGGCTTGGTCTCAAAGTCACCCTTGAACCAGCGAATGTAGCCTGATGTTCGTTTATTTTCAGGAGAGAAATGATTGATGCGTAAAACATGGTTGCTGGTTTTGACGCTGATCTGGCTGGTTCTCCCCGCTGCCGCTCAGGATGAAACGGTGGTGATTACCTGGCCGCCGCCGGTGTACGATGTGAGCGGCACGATTGACATTATCGGCACGGTGAATCCGCCGGACTTGCGCTCGTATTTTTTGCAGGTCAGCATCTACGGCGAAGAGCCGCCGCGCTGGATTCCTGCCAGCACGCTAAAGAATCAGCCGGTGGTGAATGGCGTGATTGCTTCCTGGCCGACCACCACTGTCCCGGATGGCCTTTACCAGCTCCGGTTGCAGGTGCGGCTGCGTTCCGGTCAGGATGTGGCTTACACCGTTGGCCCCATTCGCGTTGCCAATACGCTGCAACGGCCCGCCGGGGAAACCGTCGTGGGGCCGCTGATTGTGCCGACGCAAGCCGTTCCCCCCGTTGACCCCACCAGCGCTGTACCCGAATCAGTGTCCCGCCCAAATCCGGTCAATGAACTGCCAGTGCCGGTAGGCGGTCAGGTCGCTTACTTCACCGACGATACGATTGACGCCATGCAAACGGCGGGTATGACCTGGGTCAAATGGCAGATTCCGTTTGTGGTGGGCGATACCAACCTGATGAATGTCGCCCGTGATCGCATCAACTGGTCACATGAGGCGGGCTTTAATGTCCTGCTGAGTATTACCGGTGAAAAAGATGCCCTGGCCGAAATGGGCGACGCCGAATACTTCCCGCTCTATGCGGAATTTCTCGGCCAGATCGCGGCCTTAGGGGTGGATGCCATTGAAGTCTGGAACGAAATGAATATTGACCGCGAGTGGCCTTCCGGGCGCATCTCGGCGCGGTCTTACGTGGAAATGCTGCGGCAGGCGCACGACGCGATCAAAGCGGTGGATGAACAGGTGATGGTCATCAGCGGCGCGCCCGCGCCCACTGGCTTCTTTGGTGGCTGCTCCAACGCCGGGTGTGACGACGGCGATTATTACTGGAACATGGCAAACAACGGCGCGGCCAACTACGCCGACTGCATTGGCGTTCACTACAACGAAGGCATTCTGCCCCCGACTACCACCAGCGGCGACCCACGCGACAACTACCCCACGCGCTATTTTTCGCGCATGTTAGACCGCGCCGCCGCGCCGTTCCGAGGTTCCGGGGTGCCGCTGTGTTATACCGAAATCGGTTATCTGTCGTCCGAAGGGTATGGCCCGCTGCCCGCTGGATTTGAATGGGGCGCGAGTACCAGCGTGCAGGAACAGGCCGATTGGCTGCGCGATGCGGTGCAGCTTGCCAGCACCACGCCGAACACCGAAGTGGCGTTGATGATTGTTTTTAACGTAGATTTTGACGTGTATGACCGCGACCCGCAGGCGGGGTTCGCCATCATGCGCCCGGATGAAACCTGTCCGGCCTGTATCAGCGTTGGTTCGCTGCGCGGGCAGGGGTAGGACTGTTGGTAAAATCGGGGCGCAAACTGCGCCCCGGTCTAACCCTGTTCCTTATCGCTGACGATGCGGAAACCAAATTTCGCGCCGATGCGCGCCTCTTCCCCTTCCACAAATAACAGCGTCAGCCGTCGCCCCGGAAAGCCCACTGGCAGCCGCCGAATCAGCATATCCAGATATTGGCGAATCGGTTCAATATTCTGGTGAACGCTGATAATTTGTTTTTGCCCCCCCGGCGATGTTTTTATCAATCCAGAAGGCGACTACCGGCGCTTGGAGGATTTCAGCCAGAGCCGGACGGCCCGTATATTTCTCCGTCCCCCACATGCGCTCGTGTGCCTGCACATAATCTATCAGACTTTTTGCCATGCCCATCCCCGGCTTAAAAGTGGTGCAGCGAATCCATTTGGGCAGCAGCGGCCTCGAACCGCCCCTGCTACCGGGATTCTAACACTTTTACGGACTTGATACGAAAAATTTGCTCCTGAGCGCCCCGGACATTTGTGCTATCCCGGCGGTTTTTATGGTTCAATCAAAACAGGCTGACCAATAACGAAAGGCGCGCCGATGCGAATCACGATTTTAGCGCTGGGGTCACGCGGGGATGTGCAGCCGTATGTCGCGCTCGGCGTGGGACTGCAACGGGCCGGACACGCGGTGCGCGTTGTCACCTTTGAAAATTTTGCGCCGTTAGTGCAGGGGCGGGCCTGGATTTTTATCCGGTGCGCGGCGATGTGCAGGCGATGCTGAGTGGCAGCGCCAATATGGCCGAAGTCGGCAGTAACCCTATTCGGCTGTATCAGGCCGTGCGCACAACCTTTGCGGTGCAGATGCAGGATTACCGAGACGCTTTTTCGGCGGCAGCACTGCGGGACAGCGAAGTCATCATCAACCAGCTTCCCGCTAACCTGTTTGGGTATGATCTGGCAGAAAAACTGGGCGTGCCCTATTTTTCGGCGTCGGTGATTCCGCTCTATCCAACGTGCGCCTGGCCGCTGCCGTTGTTCCCACAGCTACCGCTGGGCCGTCTTTATAACCAATTAACCTATCCCCTAGCCGAACAACTGGTGTGGAGTCTGTTCCGCCGCGCAATTCAGGATTTCCGCCGTCAACTGGGTCTGCCGCCCGCGTCGTATTGGGGCCATTTCCGCCAGCTGGCCGCGCAGCGTATTCCCGTTTTGAACGGCTTTAGCCACCACGTCGTGCCGCGTCCTGCCGATTGGGGCGATCAGGTGCATATCACCGGCTACTGGCTGTTGGACGAACCCGCTTGGCAGCCGCCTGATGAACTGGCGCGTTTTCTGGCAGCGGGCGCAAAGCCGGTGTTTATCGGTTTTGGCAGTATGCCCGCCGCCGATGCCGAACGGCTGACAACGATCATTCTCGAAGCGGCGCGCTTGAGCCAGACGCGGGTGGTACTGTCGGCGGGGTGGGCTAACCTGGGCGAACAGCCTTTGCCCGACTCGATTTTCAAAATCGGCTATGTCCCTTATCCCTGGTTATTTCCGCAAATGGCCGCCATTGTCCATCACGGCGGGTCCGGGACAACCGGGCTGGCGCTGCGGGCGGGTGTTCCGTCATTGATTGTTCCCTTTGCCGCCGATCAGTTTTATTGGGGGCGGCGCGTGGTTGAATTAGGCGTTGGAGCCGAACCAATCCCCCACAAAAAATTGACTGCCGATAACTTAGCAGCCGCCCTACGCTTGCTGACGACTGACCAACCGATGCAGCAGCGGGCAACCGAGTTAGGCGAACAGTTGCGGGGTGAAGATGGCGTGGCTAACGCGGTTGAAATCATCCAGCGATATTTAAAAACGTAATAGCCTTACAGGTCTGTAAACTATGAAAAAATCGGCTGCCAAAAGACGGGTAATTCTTGTCATTATTCTATTTATTGCGGCCTTCCATATTATCAGCCCGGCCCGTCAGGCCACTCTCTTCTGGCGCAAGCTCTACTACAGCTATTTTTCAGACTTGATTTTGCCATTTGGTTTCTATTTTTTATTATGCGCCAGCGATCTTCAGTTCGTGTTCTTGCGCCGCTGGTGGGTCAAGGCTGGACTGGTGTTTGGCGCGGCGGTGATTGCCGAAGGGCTTCAATTTTTGGGCGTTTATGCGCTGGGCGTTACTTTTGATCCGCTGGATGTTGGGATGTATGCGGCGGGCGTGCTGCTGGCGGTTATAGTTGAGTGAGGACTATTCCCGCGTTTGTTTTCGTTTTGGGAAACACCTAAGGGGGAATAATTTTGCGGTTCACGATTTTTACAGCCGGGTCGCGGGGGGATGTTCAGCCGTACTTGGCGCTGGGGGTCGGTCTTCAGCAGGCGGGCTACCAGGTTCGGATTATCACCCACGCCCATTTTGAATCCTTTATTACACCCTGGGGGCTGGAGTTTGCGCCGATCACGGGTGACGCGGTGCATCTGGTTGAAAATCTGATGCAGGTGGGCAATAACGCCATCCGGTTTTTGTTCGCGTGGCGGCGCTTTTTTGCGCCCCATCTCGATCAGATTATTCAGGATGTTTGGGATGGCTGCCAGGGCAGCGATATCCTGATTGGTACGCAGCTCACCGCTTATCTGCTGCATTCCGTCGCCGAAAAAATGAACCTGCCGTTTTTTCGCGCTCCACTGTGGCCGATAGATCGGACGGCGTGTTTTCCGCCCACCGCGCGGGTGCTGCCGTCAACCGGGACACGGGCGAATCGTCTTTCCCACGCCGCTGTAGACTATGGTGTTCACCTGTTATTTCGAAATTTCTTTAACCAGCAGCGGCGCGCGCTGCATTTGCCACCGTATCCGATTGCCCCCTATCCATACAATGTTTTGAGCGGTCAACCGGTTTCGGTATTGTATGGTTTCAGCCCGCTGCTGATTCCCAAGCCGCCGGATTGGGGCGAACATATTCACGTTACCGGCTTCTGGCAAATGGCCGCCGAACGCGATTGGCAACCGCCCGCTGCGTTACAGGATTTTCTGGCCGCTGGTCCGCCGCCGGTGTTTATCGGCTTTGGCAGCAGTATGACCGCCCAGCAGTTCGCGCCGCTGCTGGAAATCACGCTCACCGCGCTGAAAAAGAGCGGCCAGCGGGGGATTATCCTCGTCGGCAAAAACGAACGTGTGCACCCGGATTGGCCGGATACCGTGCTGCCCATTACTTCGGCTCCGTTTGCGTGGTTATTCCCACGCACTGCCGCCGTTGTGCATCAGGGTGGGGCGGGGACTTTGGCCTGGGGTTTGCAGGCGGGCATCCCCATGATCTCCGTGCCATTTTTTGGCGATCAGTTTATGTGGGCGCAGCGGTTGAGCGCTTTGGGTGTCAGCGCGGCGACAATTCCGCGCCCCCAACTGACTGCCGAAAAGCTGGCCGGTGTTATCGGCACTGCCGTTACCGATGACCGCCTTAAACAGCGGGCCGCCGCTGTTGGGGAACAAATGCGCGCGGAAGACGGCGTGGCGAACGCCATTCAGATGTTACAAAAACACTTAAGATAACATCAATTTCCCTGAAAGAAATTCGATGGCGTAAACTTTCTCCGCCTCGTGGCGTCTAAACAGGAGCATTTATTCACTATAACTACCGGCGCGATTTGTTCGCGTCACTTAACCAACCATTTAGGGGAGTAAGCCAATCACATGGGTCAAGTCAACGTTACCTGGGTGCAGAATAAAACCTTTGTTGGCACCGACAGCACTAAACATTCCGTTGTGATTTCCAGCATTGACGACGGGGTGGGCATCAAACCGTCCGAACTGCTGCTGCTGGCGCTGGGAAGCTGCACCGCTTACGATGTAGTCAACATTCTGGAGAAGCGCCGCGCTCAGGTGACGGATGTGCGGGTGACGGTCAGCGGCGAACAGCAGGAAGAGCCGCCCTGGCCGTTCCGTCAGATTCATGTCCATTATGCCGTCAGTGGTTTTGATTTGAAGCCGGAAGACGTGGAGAAAGCCATTAAACTTTCCGAGGAAAAATA
>DATALK010000334.1:0-2438 GCA_036261085.1 Phototrophicaceae bacterium
ATTCCTGAAAATGCTGGGTCTGATACTCCTGAAACAGCCGTTTTGACCCCGAATTGCCATGTAACAGGATCAGGTTTGGGCCGGAGCCACGTTCCGTATAGGCAATCTGGATGTCGGGCAGTTCCAGGTATTGGGTGGTAAGTATGTCCATGGGTTTTCCTCCGCAGTTTTTGGCGTCACCGTTGGCAACCGAGAGTATAACGCGCCGCTGTTGATGGGGCCGTTTGTTGTGGTTTAGCGCGCATTCGGGATACTCACCGGCGTGGTCAGCGGGTAAAATGCCGTTCCCGTTTCAGGAGGTTGAGGTTATGGACTGCCGGGTTGGCTGCGGCGCGTGTTGTATTGCCCTTTCAATTTCGTCTCTGATCCCCGGAATGCCGGAGGGCAAACCGTCGGGTGTACGCTGTGTGCAGCTCACAGACGATAACCGGTGTAAAGTTTTCGGCCAACCGGAACGCCCCGCCGTGTGTAACCGCCTGCGCCCGATGGAAGAAATGTGCGGTCAGAACGCCGACGAAGCGCTGGCGTATCTCTATGAACTGGAACGCCTGACTCGGCCCGACAGCGATAATCACACCAACGCGGCGTAAGCGATTTTCCCAAACAGTTGGCGTAATCCTTAGCACCCTGGGTTTTGGCTGCGCTCCAGACCAGAATATTTTTACACCTAAAATCAGGCACAAATATTTACAAGAATGGTATTTGTAGAGGATTAACCCCGCGCTAGTCCAGTAAAACAAATCGGGGCGCCGCACGCCGCCGCCCCGATACCTACCGCTTATTCTGGTAACTGACAACCGGAAACTTTTATTCTAGCCAAAACCCCGGCTGCCGCCCTGCCCGGTTTTCTGAGCGTTGTACGCCTGCCGGTGCAGGTTCACAATATCGTCAACGGCCAGCTCCCGATTTTGCGCGTGCTGGAAAGCCGTCTCGCGCCCAACACTGAATAGATAGTGCGACCCGGCCACCACGCGGATATTTCCGGCGGGCATTTCCAGCGAACTGAGCAAATCCATCATCGGCAGCAGGCCCACCAGGGCATCTTTGTGGCCCAACAGCACCCGGAACAAATCCCATTTGCGCGCGATTTCCCAATTATTCAGCAGCCCCATCGCCTGGAAGGTGGCCGAGATAATGCCGCGCGGCGTTTCGGCGTACTGTTTATTGTGCGTGTTTTTAACAAATTCGTCGGAGCCGCCGCAGAGGGTTTCAATCATGCTCGGTTTAATGATCTGTTCAATCGGCTCAAAGAGTTTAATCCGGTTTACCAGACCAATGCCCACGCCCATCGTGGTATAAAAGGCCCGGTGCATCGAGTCGTTGAGCAGCAGCGCCGGGGCGATGGCGTATCGGGTTTCCTCCCCCATGCGCCAGAAAATCGGATTGAGATAAAACAAGGCCGCGCCGCCCATACTGTGGCCGACAAAGTTAATCACTTTTGGCGTCGGATTCCCCGGTTGGCGGCGCAGTTTCAGCACCTCGACCCATTTTTCAATAGATTGCATGGCGGCTGGCGGGCAGCAGGCGTTCAAATCCGGCGTCTTGTCAACAAAAAGTGACTCCCCGAAGCCGTTGTGGTCAACCGCCAGCGCCACCAGGCGGCGGTTCGTCTTAACGACCAATCCTGGCAGGTCTTCCCAGATGGTATGATTGCCCGTCCAACCATGAATGAAAATGGCAAACCCTTCGGCGTCAGCCAGCCGTTGTTCCAGCATGTCATCCGGGGTATCAAAATCTTCCGGCCAGATTAGCTGCCACGCAAAATCCACCAGGCCGCGATCCATCAGGAACCCACGCCCATCATTCGCCGCGATAAACCCCCGGTTCACCAGATCGCTCATCCGGTAATAAGCCACCTGGGTATTATGAACGCCGCCCGCGCCCCGTTTGTAGTAACCCCGCACCCAGGAATGAGGTAATTTTGTATCGGCCATGCTGTATCTCCCCGCAAAACCGGTTATTTACCCATAGTTAATGTCGTATTTATTATACGGGGAAGTTGTTTGCGGGGAAACCAGGGCATATGGGGTACGTTCGCAAACGTACCCCGATAATTATCAATGTGCGGGGATTAGCCGTTGGGTGACAGTGTCGCCGTCGGCGCGCTGGTATCCGGTGGCGGGGCAATAACGGCGGTTGGCGGCAGTGTCGGTTGGCTGTTCGCTGTATCTTCTTCGTTGCCACTGCTCGGCGGCAGCGTGGACAGCGCACTGGGCTGCGTATTGGTGGTTCCGGCAGGCTGACCGGCAGTCTGGCCGGTAGGCGCATCCGCCGCGCAGCGGAAACCAATCCACAGCGTTTGACTGGCCGGGTCGTTACTCTGCCGGTGGACGCTGCGCGAGAAAAACGGCACGGCATCCCAGGAGCCACCGCGCACGACTTTTTCCGTCCCGGCGATGGGGCCGGTGGGGTTAATCACCGCTGTGGCGGACTGTGCT
>DATALK010000337.1:0-2112 GCA_036261085.1 Phototrophicaceae bacterium
CGATCATGGACACCGAGAAACACCCGCAATTTACCTTTTCCGATGCCTGGTTGCTGTTTTCGGTGGCGGCAGCGGAAACGCCGCAAGGCGGCACACTGGCGCAGATTATGGCCGTCGGCGACATGATTGACCACTCGATTTTCTCCGGGCCGGAGCTGCGGCGCGGCTTCGCCAAGCTGATTCATGTCGGGTATATCCAGGAAATCGGCAATAACTTTTCCTTGAGCGGCCAGGCTAAAGACTATTGGGCCGCGCTGGCGACGGATCGCAAAGCCAAATCCTTAGGGAAAAAGTTCGAAAAAGTGCAGAGTTTTCTGGGGCCGCGCCCGCTGCCCTCGGCGGATCCGCGTGTGGACGACCCGGAATGGCCGTATCCCGCGCTGACCGATGAAATAGTCAAAGCTGCTTATCAGCAATATACGGGCCAGAACCAGGGTTGAGCATCCGTTGTAAACGTTAACTTTTGGGCATTCTCGGCCTGCAACTTCTGCTGCTACCGGGCGTATACTGATAACATGTTGCAAGTTCCACTATTGGGGGAAGTATGCGGAAATTTTTAGCCTTTATTCTGATTATCACCATTGTGGCCCCGCTGATTGCGGTCACAATTGGTTTATTAGCCATAGACCCCTGGATTTTAGATCGGGATTTTTACACCCACCTGCTCAGTGATAAGCGCTTGTATGAGGCCATCCTCACCGAAGAACTGCCCAACCAGATCAACCGGCAGATGAATATAAGTGAAAGCGATCCTTTGCCGGTCAATGCTTTGGGTGAAGCCCTGCGCGCCAGCGGCGCGGTCACGCCGGAATATCTGCGCGATCAGGCCGTGATGATGACCAACAATATTTTTGACTTCTTTGAAGGCAAAACGGTTGCGCCGGAACTCATCCTGGATATGATGCCGATCAAAAACAAACTAAAGAATGACATCGAGGCGCAAGAAAATTTTGTCCAAACCCTGGCGAAAAATTTGCCAGTCTGTACCGTCAGCCAAACCGATACCGATGAAAGTGCTATACCAACCTGCCGGGTTCAGGAAGGTACATCGGCGGAAGCCAAAGCCGCAGCCGTAACCGCCACTGCTACCAAGATTAAAGCTAATCTGCGGAACGCCTTTCTTGACAGGATTAAGGATGAGATCAGTTTGGGTGATCCCGCTAATATGAAGGACGCCGAATGGTTTAGCGGCGTTACCCTCCGCTCGCTGCTGAATGAAGCACTGGGCGTGCTGCTGCTGGTCAGTCTGCTGTGCTGGTTCGTGATGGGGCTGATTGCCGGAAACAGCGTGCGGGAACGGATGATCTGGTGGGGGCTGGGCCTGCTGTTCGCGGCGGTTCCCTGCGCGCTGCTCGGTTTTGTGCTGAACACGGCCACCCTCGGTGGTATCCTCCATGTCACGCTGTCGGCGGAGATGGCTTACAGTGAACCGTTTGAACAGGCCATGATGGGCGTTTTCAGTTCGATCATTGGCGCGACGGGCAGCGGTTTGTTGGGCTTTGGCGTTGTTACCAGTGCCATCGGCGTGATTTTTATCATCTTTGGCAGCCGGATGACCAAACCGCCGCGCAAAATTGGCCCGCTGGTTGAAGTGCCGCTCAGTGGGCGGCCCGGACAAGAGTGGTAAGGGTTGGTCCTGATTGAAGTTCGCGCGGGCGATTAACTTGACGGCCCGTTTTGGTATCCAGATAAAACGACGCCGGACGCTGGAAGCCGTCCGGCTATCCCCAGAGAAGCCGCCTCAAGGCGGCTGAAACCCGCCATGATAGCTCAGCCCGCTCTCAGCGGGCTTCAGAACACCGTAGCCAGGGGATTTCCAGCCCCTGGCGGTTTTAATTTGATGCCTATGGGCGGTCAGAGTTGGCCGCCCGTTTTGTTAGGCGGTGGGCAGCGATGGTCTTTGCGCGGCAGCTTCCATGTGGGTTATGCTTGGTGAAATCGAAGTCGAGCGTAAGGAAATAAAAGCCGATGAAATCCGATCTTGACCGTTTAATGACCGCCCGCGATCTGGCGGCGATCATTGTTACCGGCGACGCACACGATAACCCGCCGCGCAATTATCTGACCAACGGCGCGGCCATCAGCGGCGGGGTGGTGCTGAAAAAACGCGGC
>DATALK010000340.1:0-4734 GCA_036261085.1 Phototrophicaceae bacterium
TAATCCTGTTATCATTCGTACAGCAAAAGGCGACGCATATCGTTTTGTTGATCCGTCTTACTTAATGTGTATTCGCTCAATGTTACAAAAGGACGGAGAGACTGTAAGAAAGGTTGATCTTAGCACTATGTAATATGCTAAAATATATGTCTAAATATACTATTCCCTTTTACTCCACTCAGGGTGAATACGGCTGCTTTTCCAACTTCTCGCGGCATGGCTTTGAGTTGGACGGCAAGTACTGGAAAACGTCCGAACACTATTTCCAGGCGCAGAAGTTCGCCGGGACGCCGTATGAAGAGCAGGTACGGTTAGCGCCCACGCCGAAACAAGCAGCGGAATTGGGCCGACGGCGTGATTTTCCGCTGCGCGCCGATTGGGAGACGGTCAAAGAGGACATCATGCGGCGGGCGGTGCAGCGCAAGTTTGAAACCCACGCCGATTTAAAAGCCATTTTGCTGAGTACGGGCGATCAGGAAATTGTAGAAAACGCGCCGGGGGATTATTACTGGGGCTGCGGCAAAAACGGCACGGGTAAAAACCGCCTCGGCCACATTTTGATGACGGTGCGCGCCCGCCTGCGCGAAGCCCAGAGTAGCGAAGGACTCCCAAATCCGCTATTCTAGTTGCCACTTCAGGAGATAAATGCCGTGCCGAAGAAAAAAGCTACCACCGAACCGCAGCCCGTCCTCAGCGCGCCGGAACTTTATGAACGCGCCATTCAATTCATTAAAGACGGCAAACCCCGTAAGGCGCTCACCGATCTGAATAAAGCCTTAAAACTCCAACCGGGTTTTGTGGATGCTCTCAACGCGCGCGGCAATATTCACTTAGCCGAAGACAACCTCTACAAAGCGCTGACCGACTTTGACCGCGCCATCCGGCTTGACCCCAGCAACGGCATTTCCTACAACAATCGCGGGGTCGTCCTCACCAACCTGGAACTGTACGAGGATGCGCTGGACGAATTTGACGAAGCGATTGCGCGCGGTTGTGACCGGGCGGAAGTGTTTTTTAACCGAGGTGATGCTTTCGGTTTTACCGGCAATATGGAAGAAGCGGCAGATGATTTTACGGAAGCGATTCGCCGCAAACCCGATTATTTTGACGCCTATCTGCGGCGCGGTGATGCCCGCTTAATTTTAGGGGATGCCACGCGCGCCATTGACGATTACACCGAAGCTATTCGCCTTAATCCGCAGTCCTTCGGGGCCTACACCAGCCGCGCTAAAGCCCTGCGCCAGAAACGCGAATTTACCCGCGCGCTGGCCGATTACAATACCGCGCTGCAACTTCAGCCGGACCGCCCCAACGCGCTGTTTGAGCGCGGCGGTACGCTCAGCCAGATGAAAAAATACACGGAAGCCGTCGCGGATTACAAACAATTTTTACAGGTGACCGGACTGCGCGGCCCATCGGCGCTGACACTGCAACGGCACATCCTGCACTTAAAAGCCAAAGCCAAATGGGGCGAAGGCCAAACGCGCCACATCCTGCCACCGCAGTCGTAAAGGTGGAAATGATTAAGACTTGGGTTTAACTGACTTCAAGTACCTTGAGCCGGGAGTGTCGGAAACAAAAGTACGCATGTCGTCATTGTCATAAAGATTAACCAAATGATAGACTGTGGTCAACAAGGCATTCCATAGTTCCTCTAGGCTGGGGCTATCTACCGGGCTGCTGATGTGAAATTCACCAAAGCAGTTGGTGGTCCCAAATTTGAAATTGTAGTTGTAGCCCCATTCCGATATTAATCCCAGCCGCTCAACAAAAAAAAGATCAACATGCCGTAAAGCAGCGGCTACCGGGTCAATCCAGTTCGAAAGATCAACCGGCTTTACCAAATCCTTTTTCTCAATGGGAGGATTACCGGGGTCAGGTACAAGAAAAATACCTTTCTGCCACCTGTCTGTCAGTATCACAGCGACCACAGGATTATCAGGCCGCTGCGATTCAAAATAGCTAATTTCCGCGATCCAATAGGACAGAATGTGGAAAGTTTCTGTGATGTCACCAGCTTCATTCTTAAGGTCATAGAAGGTGTTGGCAACGAGGTTTGGAATCCCAAAAGCCTGAGGAACTTGCTTATAAAGATCGCCTAAAAACGCCATGATCGGCCCTCCCTTATCGTCACTCATGAATCCATTTTGGGTGACCTCTACGTTATTTTAACGTATTCGGCCTTATCGTGGTGCTAGACACCGCCAGGAAACCCGCTAGACTGAATTCCATGAGGAGATGAACAATCTCCTCTTCTGTTTTAAGCCTGGAGGGAGAAAGAGCCATGAGTACCACCATACCGACGTTTCAGGATGTGCTGCGCGCGCGCCAGCGGATTCGTCCGTATCTGTCACCCACACCGCTGCATCGCTACCCCGCGCTGGATGCCCTGCTCGGCACAGCAGTTTATGTTAAACACGAAAATTATCAGCCGATTGGCGTTTTTAAAGTGCGCGGTGGCATTAACCTCGTCTCCCAGATGACCCCGGAAGAACGAACGCGTGGCCTGATTACGGCCTCGACGGGCAATCATGGGCAGTCAATCGCCTACGCCGCCCAAATGTTCGGCGCAAAAGCCTATATTGCCGTGCCGGAAAATGCCAATCCCGGCAAGGTGGCCGCCATGCGAGGCATGGGCGCGGAGGTTATTTTTCACGGCGCAGTGTTTGACGAAGCCCGCCAGCACGCGGAGAAACTGGCCGAGGAACGCGGCTATCGTTACGTCCATGTCGGCAATGAGCCGCTGATCGTGGCGGGGGTTGCCACCTACGTGTTGGAAATGCTGGAAACCGAACCCGATATCGAATACATTTTTGTGCCAATGGGCGGTGGCAGCGGCGCGTCCGGCGCGTGTATCGCCGCGCACGCTGTCAACCCGAATATCAAAGTGATCGCCGTGCAGTCGGAGGCGGCCCCAGCGGGGTATCTCTCCTGGCGCGACAAAAAGCTGTGTGAAGCGCCTAACAAAACGTTTGCCGAAGGCGTGGCAACCGGCGTTGGTTTTGCCATGCCACAGGCGATTCTGTGGGAGCAGTTGGACGATTTTAAGCTGGTGGCCGATGATGATATTCGGTGGGCGATGGCGCGCATGATTGACTGCGCCCATACCCTGGCCGAAGGCGCGGGCGCCACGCCGCTGGCTGCCGCCTACCAGATGCGGGAAGAACTACGCGGCAAAAAAGTCGCGCTGGTCTGTTCTGGCGGCAATACTTCACTCGAACACTTGCGGCAGGCGATAGCCTGATGACCTGGTTGGAACGCCTGCGGTTACGGGTCTCGCTTGGTCTGGTGCTGGCGCTGGTCATCAGCGCCGCTAGTCTGTGGCTGTTCGCGGCTATTGCCGACGAGGTGCGCGAAGACGAGTTTTTAACCCGATTTGACCTCGCGCTGGCAAACGAACTGCACGCCAGGGCCATCCCCGTTTCAACCCAGGCGTTCCTGCTTATCAGTTGGATTGGATCACCCGGCGGCGGGCTGCTGGCGCTGGGTGTCGGCTTACTTTTTATCCTACGCCAGCGCTGGACGGATTTATTCCTGCTGGCAGTGGATTATGGCGGTGGGGAAATGTTAAACCTGCTGCTTAAAACCATGTTCTCGCGCCCGCGCCCAGCCTTTGTGAACCCCCTCACCACTGCCAGCTACTACAGCTTTCCCAGCGGCCACGCGATGGGGTCACTCGTGACCTATGGAATGCTGACTTACCTGCTGGTGCGGGCGGTTCCCAACCGCCGCATGAAAATTCTGATTATTTTCGCGGCGGGACTGCTAGTGCTGCTGGTGGGCCTCAGCCGCCTGTACCTGGGCGTCCATTATTTCAGCGATGTCGTGGCGGGGTTCGCGGCGGGAGCGATCTGGCTGACCGCCTGCATTACCGCTGCCGAACGGTTACGGAAACGACGCTGATTCCGGCAAAGCCGGGTATAATTTCGGTATCCTGCCGGTTAACCCATCGAGGTAATGATGATTCGGAAACTGCTGCTTGTCGGTGCTGTTATTGGTGTTATTGCTTTCCTGCTGCTCATCCTGCTGCCCGCGCCCCAATCCGCTGGCGCGCAAACGAACCCCGCCGGACTGCGCGCCCTGCTGGAACGCCTGAATACAGCGGGTTCGACCTATACAATTCAGTTTGCCGCCCCGGTTGCTGCCGGGGAAACCCTGTGGACGCTGCCCGACCCCAACCGCCGCCTGACCGAACTCGGCGATGATTACGTCTGTTTCAGCCAGCCCTGGAATGATGGCAACCGCATCCATTGCACGCCGTATAGCAATATCGTCAGCATCAGTTATCTCAGCCCGTAGGTCAGCGCTGGGTTGGTGACAGACCATCGTCGGTGTGTTTGCGCGGGTTCGCGCTTGGTCGGGACGCGCCCGTGTGGTAACATTTGCGTATGAATCCCAAAAGCCAACTTGACGAACTGCACATCAGCCCCAAGAAAAGCCTGGGGCAAAATTTCCTCCACGACCCAAACACACTGGAAAAAATCGTGGCGACTGCCGAACTGACACCCGAAACTGTGGTGCTGGAAATCGGTATTGGCACGGGCCTGTTGACCGAGCGGTTAGCCCAGGCCGCGCGGCTGGTCATCGCTATTGAAATAGATGAACGCCTGAAACCCATTATTGAGCAAACCCTCGCCCCATACGCCAACGTCGAAGTGCTGTATCAGGATATTCTCCAAACCAATGTTGAACCCTTATTTGCGGGGCAGCCGTATACGGTGGTTGCCAATGTCC
>DATALK010000345.1:0-6118 GCA_036261085.1 Phototrophicaceae bacterium
GCACGGTATGATTGACGCTGGTAATCAAATTATCCGCCTGGTCGAGCGCTGCATACAGATCATCCCACTTCCAGCCGCGCTGGAATTCCAGGTGGATCACATCCTGCTGGTCATTTTCCCAACGAACGTTGATATTCATGGCACTTCAATTCCTTATCCAACCGCTGCGACACGGCTACGCCGTGCCCCCAAGTATCACACTACTCTATACGTCTTCAGTCAGAATCAGGTTGTAAACCTTACTCAGCAATCGTAAACGCCACCGGCTCCCCGACCACCTGGCCGTTCATTTCCAGTTGAACCGTCCAGTTGCCAGGGGTAAAGTCCGTATCGCTGGAGTCAATATAAAACCAGATGCAGTTTTGCTCGATAACAAAGTCCGGGGTGAAGTCATAAACAATCACTTCCGTTCCCTCTGGAATATGATGGTTTTATTTCCCAGGAAATCTGGAAGAATCATGACCCGGCCAAACACCCGGTCATCGCACAGGATTTAAAAGACCTGGAACAACATTTAATCCCGACATTTTACCAGTTCAGCCAGCGGTCAAAATATTTTCAAAACCGCTATTACCTGTACCAGTGGGTGTTTATCTGGGGGGCCTTCCTGACCACCCTGTTCGGCACGCTCACCACCTACGTTTATGACCCCTTTAACGTTCAGCAGGCGGATCAGGCGGCGGTTGCCACCCAAGCGGCCCCGGTTACGATCACACCGGACGCCGAGGCGACGGCTGACGCCAGCAATGCCACGCTGCAAGACAATCCCTTCAACTCCCAAAGCGGCGGCGGCAATACCTGGTCCCAGATTTTTGGTTATATCACGGCGATCATCGGGGCGATCACGGGGGTTGTCACCGCCTTAAGCAATCGCGGTGAACCCCAACGGCGCTGGGCCAAAAACCGCCGTCTGGCGGAAGAACTGCGAATGCACTACTTTAAGTATGTCGCGCATCTGGCCCCCTATGATAAGCCAGATCGAATCCAAAAGCTGCGGGAAACGGTTGTGGATGCGCGCATTAAGGAGCAGGAAAATGTCTCTTAATCAAACACCGCCCGCCCTCAACCCGCTGGATACGCTGCCACATTCGCCAGAAGACATGAACTTGCTGTTCCAGCTCTACCTGGATAAACGTATCGAAGTCCAGTTAGACTTTTACCAGAACCGGGGCCGCGAAAACCAGCTTAACTCCGATTTCACCTTCACTATCGGCACACTGATTATGACGCTGTCAGCGCTATTGGCAACCATTGGCGCAACGGCAGCGATTCCGATCTTTGCGTTAATCTCGGCGATTTTACCGGCGTTCTCCGCGCTGTTAGCCGCCTTCCGGCAGCTCTACGGTTGGGATCGCCAGAGCGCCCTCTACCGGGATGCCGCCCTGGGGCTGGAGAAAATTCGACTGCTGGTGCCGGACGATGACCGGCTGGCCTATTCCGATATTTCGCCCCTCTTCCCGAAACTGGTTATCAGCAGCGAAACCGTGTTTACGGCGGAAGTCAGCCAGTGGGGGCAGGTCGTCATGGCCTCCGAAGAGGATGAAAAAGAAGCTCAATCCAGCGACCCACTGGCCCGCCTGATGGCTTCGGCCAACCTCAGCAGCGACCAAATCGCGGCTATCGAAAATATTGTGTCATCCAGCGGTTCCAGCGGCGTGGGACTGCGGGCGGTCACGACGGATATTCAGGCCGCCGCCCAGGAATATGGCCGCCGTTCAGCAACTGAAGTCAAAGTTCAGACGACCACACCCGAAGGCCAAACACAGAGTACGGTCATTCGCTCGGCTAATGAGGCTTACACCGCTACCGCCCCAACGGACGCTCCGCCTGCCAACAGCGGTGAAATCGCAGCCAACAGCCCCGCGCCAGACGTGTCGGTTGACGAAACACCCCCCACTGAACCGCCCACTTCGGCAGGCTAAAAACATTCAAGCGGTGTCGTAAAATAATCGAGGCGATCTGACAGGTCGCCTCGACGGTTTCTCGCACTCTTACGCTTCCGCATCCTCCGGCCAGGGAACCTGCTGCCAGATGCGCCCCGCCTTGATCTGCCAGATTAGCCCGGTATCCACGCCATATTCGCGCGCCAGTGCCGTTAACTTCACGCCCTGCCGGATGCGCTGTTTAATCGTGCGCACGCTGTCAGCCGTCAGTTTTGCTTGATGATGGCTCTCGCCATAATGATAGGTTCGTGGTTTGGGATGGTAGCCCGCAATGACGGTACCAATCTGCGCCTGCCGCCGTTCGCCCATATACGGACGTAAACGCTGCATCCATTCGAGGGCGATTTCTCCAAAAACGGACGCATCATAAGCGGGTTTCCAGTTTGCAGATTCAGGGCCGCCAGATAATTTATACGGCCCTAAAACGTGAGTATTCAGCAAGAGGGCAAAATGCTCAACAACATCTTTGTCGGTCATCTTAAGATTTAGTTTCGGTTGATCTGACCGGCCTTCACCCTTCACCTGTATCTGGAACGATCCCTCGCCTTCTAACAAACCGGCCAACCAATAAAACCAGTTTTCATCAGTCGGGGCATATTCCGTTAGCACGGCTGGTTTATCCCCAATCGCGGTTTCAATCTGCTGCCTCCGGCGTTCACCCATTAGTGGATAAAGCTGGCACATCAGCCGCACCGCCCGCTTTCCTTTTACAAGTGTCCCATAGTTCGGCTTCCAATGGTCATATTTTGGAATAGAAGTTTGGATATAAGTAACATCAAAAAGATTGGTAACATGGGTAATTACATCATAATCAGTCATATTTATCTTTATTTGGGGATACTTCGGTTCACACGGTGCGCCTTTCTGGAACAAACCTTCCCCTTCCAGCAAACCGGCCAACCAGAATAGTTCTTTGTCGTCCATGTTTTCCTGCCTGATAAAGATGCGGGGAGATTGTAGCGGAAATATAATAGCCCTGCTAGTAGCAGGGCTATTACAAAACTATTTGGAGGTGCCGAACTTCGCAATTCGGGTCCAGAAGATTCGAATACGCACGTCTACAAGTTTAGCCGATTCTTTGCTTTCGCCATAGGTAGCCCCAACCGGCGGGGTAAACCTATAACTAGCCGATGTTTCTTTGACTGCCGTTATCGGCGTGCCGCAGCCGCACCCTGATCTTTAGTAACGCCCGCTGAACCGCGCGGATAGGGACGCTCGGAGCGGACGGCTGACCTCGCAAGGCCAGCGCTCAGGTTCAGGCCTTAGGCGGCCATTGCCAGAGCGTAGTTGTTGTTTTTGGCATTTATAGCCTTGCCCATTGGTAACGCGGTGTTAGGCTCCGCGACTTGCAATACGTACCCAGCCTCCCCCGTCGAACCTATTTCACCCCCGTACACATGTTATTTTAACAGAAAAGCCCACCCCTGTAAAGGGAGGGGAAGGAACGGCTGTTCGATCAGGCCAGCGAATGCACCAGTGCAGCTACTTCATTAAAATCCAGTGGTTTTGGCAGAAACGTAATTTGAAGCTGGTCGAGCAGCGCCGGATTAGGATTATTGGCCGCTGTTACCAAAAAGAAAGGTCGGTTATCCCCATTCTGGCGCAGGGAACGCCCCAAATCCAGGCCGCTCACTGTGCCGATCATCAGATCAAAAAAGACCACGCGGGCCGCCCGGTAAGCCGGTTCAGCCAAACGTTGCAGACTGTCGGGGTAGGCATTCGGTAAAGAGAGAACCTGTACCCCCCGGGCAGACATCGCCACTTGAAAGAGCAGAACTTCGGTATCGTCGTCGTCTATGTAAATCACATCCACCATGCTGCTTGCTTTTCATCAGATATAACAACTTTCTATTGACCTTTATACAACGCCTAACAATCCTGATACAAGCGAAAATATAATAAGTTAGAAAACACGAACCCAAAAAGAGCGCTTACAAAAATCTCGTAAACGCTCTTCGAGCAGCAGCAGTGGATTATTACTATTTATGGGGTGGTTGCTTAGTTATTTATATTGATCCCGTCACTGCAACCCCCTCTCCGCCGAATTTAGGGGCACGGGGTTAAAAACCAGCACTCTTAAGCCCCTCCCCGAATTCGGGGAGAGCCAGGGCGGGTCAAAAACGAGCAATTCTACCGACTGACGAAGACAACCCTACTTACCTAAACGTTTTTTGAGTTCTGCCGTTAGCGCGGGAACAAGGGTATAAAGATCACCAACCAACCCATACTGGGCCAGTTTAAAGATGGGCGCATCAGCATCTTTATTGATCGCCACAATCACCTTGCTGGTACGCATCCCCGCCTGATGCTGAATCGCGCCGGAAATGCCACACGCGATATACAAATCCGGGCTGACGGTTTTCCCGGTCTGCCCAACCTGATGCGCGTAAGGAATATAACCTGCATCTACCGCCGCGCGGCTGGCCCCAATCGCCGCCCCTAACACATCCGCCAAGGGTTGCAGCACATGTGCAAAGCCAGCCTGAGCCTTCCACACGTCCGCGTTCGGCGTTCCCGCCGGGGCGTCTTGGGGATTATTCGCCAGCGCGCGCCCGCCGGACACAATAATGGCCGCGTCCGTCAGATTCACCACGCCCGTTTCGGCCTCAAAACCTTCAACTTTGGTGACAATCTGATCTTCGGTCAATGCGGGCGCAACGACAACAACCTCGACTTTAGCGCTGGCGTTCGGCGCGGCGGCTTTAAATGCCCGCCCGCGCAGCGCGATAAACTGCGTGCCGTCCGCTGTGCCAACGGCCTCGCTCAACACTTTTCCAGCATACGCGGGGCGCACGACCTGCACCACCCCATCGGCGTCCACTTCCAGGCGCGTGACTTCCGTCAGCAGGCCGGAATCCGTATCCGCCGCCGAAGCCGCCAGCAGTTCGCGCCCCGACGCCGTGCCGACAGCCAGCACGACTTTAGGCCGTTGTTCCTGCACAATCCGGGTCAGCAGCGCGGCGTAGGCTTCCAGCCGAAACGCAGTCAGCGTGGCGTCATCACTCACCAGAACTTTATCCGCGCCATACTGCGCGGCTTCACTGGCAAGCGCCCCGGCATTTGCGCCCAGAATCAGCGCCGTGACCGGCCCACCGAGTTTTTCCGCGATCATCCGGCCCGCGCCCAACGCCTCCCAACTGGTCGGGTTGGCGCTGCCGTTAAAAGTTTCAATCCATATCAGGATGCTCATAATACTTTTTCCTCCAGCAGCCGATCCACCAGTTTCGCGGCCTGTTCTTCCGGCGTCCCAGTCAGAATTTCCACCTGCCCTTCCCGTACCGGTAGATTCTTAAAACCGGTCACGCGGGTTTTGGCAGGTGGCAGCGTGACGCCCAGGTCAGCCAGCGACCAGCACGGAATCACCGCTTTGGACGCCTTACGAATGCCAATAAACGATGGGTAACGCGGTTCGTTAATGCCCTTCATCACGCTGATCACGGCGGGCAGCGGCGCGGTCACAATCTGCCGCCCCTGCTCTAACAAGCGCTCCACCTTGATCGTTTTAGCGTTGAAATCTACCGCGAGAATTTTGGCGACATAACTCAACATCGGCCAACCCAGTTTGCGTGCCATCTGGTAATTATGCTGATCCGTGCCCACATCAATACTTTCTTTACCCAGAATCACCAGGTCAACATCACCCAATTTTTTGATGGCCCCTGCCGCCGCTGTCGCATAAGCCAGGCTATCCGTCGCATCAAGCGCCGCGTCTTCCACGCGCATGACCGCATCTACACCCATCGCCAACGCCTGTTTGAGCGCTTCATTGTGCAGTTCCGAGCCAATAGCGATCACGCTGGTTTTGCCACCCGCGTTTTTTGCCTGGACAAGGGCTTCTTCTAACGCATATTCATCCCAGGGATTGACGACAGTCGCGGCATCGCCCCAGGTCACACTACCGTTTTTGTCTACCTCGACCTTAGCGGCGGTGTCCGCCGTACTGCGCGTAAAAACCACAATATGCAAGGTAAAAACCTCCTTTAACAAGCCGATTTAATTGAGAGCCGTGCGACAATTTTATTTGGTTTCCGCCCATAGACGGCTCAAAGTGGTGAGCAAACCGGACACCGACGTTCCCGTTCACGGACCACCCTCATAAACTTGTTTACGATTGTAGCGGATTATGGAAGAAAATCGAATCAGCGTTAGATTAATATTCGTCTTCAGCGTGACGT
>DATALK010000352.1:0-2153 GCA_036261085.1 Phototrophicaceae bacterium
GGAAACCGGTCTGGCAAAGCCGACGGTTTCTGATCTCATTGGGGAACTTATCAGCGAAGGGCTGCTGGTGGAAGGCGGCCTGGGTGAGTCCACTGAGAGCGGCGGCAAACGCCCCACCTTAATTAAGTTTGTGCCGGAAGCTCGGCAGGTCATCGGTGTTTCGCTGGATAATGGCCGTGTATTCGGCGTGTTGTGTAATCTGGCGGGGCAGGTCGCCGCCCAACATTACGCCGAATTGGATAACAACCAGGGTGACAAAGCCGAAGCGCTGTTGGTGGAGGTCATCAACGGCCTGATTGCCCAACTTGACGCGCCGTTGTTATGTATTGGGGTGGGTGTGCCCGGGGTCGTTGACCGGCAGAACAGCCTGGTCATCACTTCGCCGCCGCTGGACTGGCATCAACGCCCCGTCAGTGATTTTCTAAGCCAACAGTACACAGTCCCCAGCTATATTGGCAACAGCGCCGAACTAACTGCCCTGGCTCAATATGCGTTCGGGTTAGATGGTGACGACCAGACCCAAAACCTCGTCACCATTTTTATCACCAACAGCGTCGAAATCGGCATCACGCTAAACGGCACCGCTCATCACCAGGGCGGAGACATCAGCGGATTACAAACGGCCACCGGCAGCCCTCTCACCAGTCGGCTGGATATGCTGCTCGGTTGGCAAGCTGTCCAAAACCGCGCCACCGAGTTACGCCAGCAGTATCGCCAAACTTCGCTCCCAGCCACCGGCCTGACTTATATGCACCTCCACTATAGTCTGACTCAGGGCGACCCGGCAGCGGCTCAACTTTGTGATGAACTTTCCACCCATTTGGCGCACATTACCAGTTGGATTATTGGCCTGCTGCGCCCCGATCATCTCTCACTGGCGGGACCAATCGTGAACCTGGGCGAAGATTTCTTGCAAGTGGTCATTCAAAAAACCGAAGCCCTACTCTGGCCCGAAGCGGTTCAGGCGGTAACCTTCTCGCTGGCGTATTCCGGTAATCTTAGTGCCATTGGCGCGGCAGCGTTAGCACTGCATCGGGAATTGGATATTTTATGAGACCGCGTACTATTGGCGTTTTTACCAACAATCCGTATGAAGTTTTCCAGCGTGACGTTATCAGCGGCACGCAGGAAACGGCACTGCAACGCGGTTATCAAATCGCAGTCGTGCCGATGAGCCAACCGCCAGTCACCATGAGCCAGATTCCTGCCGACTGGCAGCAGTTTGCCGGGGTGTTGGTCATCGCCAACGTCCTACCCGACTCTGTCCTGCGCAAACTGCACGAACAGGGTTTGCCGCTGTCCCTGGTCAGCCATCAAGTACCGGACAGCCCGATTCCCGGTATCATGCCCAATAACCGGCAGGGTATCACCGTGCTGATGGAACATCTGGTGCTGACCTGTGGCCGCCAGCGCCCCGTTTTTATCCAGGGGCATATGGCGCAGAATGACGGTATCCAGCGGGAAGCGGCCTTCCGCCAGGAGGTAATGCGTTATCATCTGGCTGTCCCGCCCGAATTTTACCTGCGCGGCGACTTCATCCCGGCAGTTGCCGCGCAATCCATGACGCAGTTTCTCCGCCAGCAGCCAGATTTTGATGCCGTTCTGGCGGCGGATTATTTAATGGCGGAAGCCGCTGTGACAGTTCTGAGAACGGTGGGGCTGGCAGTGCCGGACGATGTGGCCGTTGTGGGCTTTGGCGATGGGCCGGAAGCCGCCCAGGCCGGACTCACTACCGTTGCCGCCGATATTGTTGAGTTAGGACGACGCGGCGCCCGTCAACTCATCGGCCAGATCGAAGGTTTACGCATTTGCGGGTTAACCCTCCTCAGTACAGAACTCATCGAACGCGCCACGACTCGCCGCCAGCTCATCGTCACGCCAAACCAGTAAGGAAACCTTATGACGCACCTCGAACAAGAAATTGCCGAACAACCGGATATCCTGCGCCGTTTATTGGCCGAAGAAACCGCTACCACCATTCAAGTTGCTGCCGCGATTCGCCGTTTTAACCCCGCCTTTGTTTGTATCGCCGCGCGGGGAACATCAGATAACGCCGCCCGTTACGCCCAATACACGCTCGGCATTCATGCCCGACTGCCGGTAGCGCTGGCCGCCCCCTCCATTCACACGCTGTACGAAACCTCGCCGGATTT
>DATALK010000361.1:0-1911 GCA_036261085.1 Phototrophicaceae bacterium
GCCAGCGGCTCCAACTGAATTCCGTCCGCTTCTGGATGGACATGGACACCTGGGAGCGGGAGGGCGACAGCTATTTTGACATGCTGGATACTTTCATGCGCACCGCGTGGCGCTCTGGGGTCTCCAGTATGCCCATTTTCTGGAACGGCAATTTTATCCGCGATTGGAATGATCCCGACGAAGCGTGGTACGCCCGTGCCGAAACTTACGCCCGGACATTTATTGAACGCTTCCGCGATGAACCGTTTATCCTCATGTGGGATGTCATCAACGAGCCGTTCTGTAACGACTACATCCGGCAAAGCCCGGCGGATGAATACCAGGCGCGTTATGAAAACCTCACCCGCTATGTGCGGCGGCTGTGTGCGATTGTGCGCGGTTGCGACCCGGCGGGGTGTCTGACGGTGGGCCACGAGTCCGTTCAGCACTGTATCATGAGTAATGATCTGGTGGATGTCATCTCCTTCCACGATTATCTTTCGACCCGCTACGAAATCGAAAAGGCAATCCTGACTGTTGAAGTCATGAGTAAAGAATGGCGCAAACCCATTCTCAACACGGAAACCGGCTGCGTGGGCCGCGCTAATCCGTATGAGGTGGAACTGGAACTGCTGCATAAACACCAGATTGGCTTTTATGTTTTTAATCTGGTCAGTGAAGGTTTCTGGGGCGATATTCACGGGCTGGTTTACCCGGACGGCACAATCCGCGATCCCTCGGTTATTGCCGCCCTCTTTGGCTTTTTCCGCAATCGCACGGAAAACCGCATCCTGGTGAACGCCAACAAAGAAGGCCATGCCTATCGGGCCGTCAAGGCGGTGGAGGATGTTTTGCGGGTGGAGCAGACGGCGCTGTTTATGCAGAAGCCCAAGACTACTGATGATCTGCTTGAGGCGGCGGAATACTGCGTGAACATCCTGGAATGCGCCGAAATGGTGCCGATGTGGGACGCACCGAGCGCGAAAATTGCTATCTGGCGCGCCCAACCGGAAGCGGAGCGCGATGTTCATGCCATCCGCCGCTTTGCTTATGAGATGGCAAAACTGGTGCGCGAGAATTGTCTGTTCTGAAATTCGGAACGGACGACAATAAGGGTACTTGGGGTGGGTTTAATGTGCTTTTACAAATTAACCCGGAGAACCGTAGGGGCGCGCCGATGTGCGCGCCCAGGGCAGCCACGCAGGGCTGCCCCTACGGCCGATGTTTTTGATTTGATGGTACTGAGCGGATGGGCCGCTGCCCATTCCTATTACCGCAGGCCACCCAATCCCGGATTTACGCGCCCACTTCCAAACGGGTACAGCGTTTGATCGTAATCGTTGTGCCGAATTCCTGCCCCCGCTGCTGAAGCAATTCCGCGACACTCAGGCGCTCGTCTTTAATAAACGGCTGTTGCAGCCAATCCTCGGCTACCAGTTCTTGCGGGGTGGCAGCGGCCAGATGCAGCGCCACATCATGCGCCAGCCGGTCAATAACCGCCAGATTGATTTGTGCTGCTGGTTCCCACGTGAGTTCAACTAAGATGCCAATGCGGCCTTCATAGGGGCCATACGTTCCGGCCAATTCGCCGGAGTGGATGTAACCCAGCACGCGGCTGGCAGGAGTCGCGGCGTACCGCGCCGCCTGACGAATGGTCATATTCTCACCCAGTTGCGCGACAAGCTCTTGCACCGCAGCCGCCACCGTTTTTCCCGGCGTCCCGGCAAATTCTGCTGCCAGCAGTTTAGCCGTATCGGTCAGGTTTTTGTCGGCCAGCAGTTGGTCGGCCAAACGGTGGACAAAGGTTTTAAATTTGTCCGTGCGGGCCACAAAATCGGTTTCGCAGGCCACTTCAACCGCGCCAACGGCGTTGTCACCGGCTTTAACAATGACAATTCCGGCCTCGGTAGCGTGTTCGGCTTTACGCGCGGC
>DATALK010000366.1:0-1790 GCA_036261085.1 Phototrophicaceae bacterium
TTCTTCCCTGGATTATGAAGTGTTGGTCGCCTTCGACGGGGAAGTTGGCGTGGAAATGGCTGCCAAAGAAATCCCCGATCTGATTCTGATGGATCTGTCATTACCCAAGATGGATGGTTGGGCGGCAACTCAACAGATCAAGGCGAACGGTACGCTCTCGCATATTCCTATTGTCGCGCTCACCGCCCATGCCATGGTTGGGGACCGCGAAAAAGCACTGCAAGCTGGCTGTGATGATTACATTTCAAAGCCCATCGATCTGCGTGAATTGGCTAGCAAATTAAAACATTTCCTGGGGTAAACCAGCGTGAAAGTCTTAGTCGCCGAAGACAACCCCGACAGCCGCGAACTGGTCCACGATATTCTCGTGAGTTTAGGCCACTCGCCCATCCTGGCCGAAAATGGGCTGGTCGCGCTCCAAAAAGTCCAACGCGAATTGCCCGACCTGGTGCTGCTCGACATCAACATGCCCGAAATGGATGGTTTTGAAGTCTGCGCCGCCATCAAAGGTAATCCGGCCACAGCAAAAATCCCGGTAATTATCCTCACCGCCCAGTCCGATGTCGATTCTCGCGTCACCGGACTGGGTTTAGGAGCCGATGACTACCTGCCCAAGCCCTTTCACCCCCGCGAACTGATGGCCCGCATCAATACCCGCTTGCGCGCCAAAGTCCTGGCCGACGATCTGCGCGACCAGCGCGAACAGATTCGCCATACCTTTGAGCGGTTTGTCGCGCCGGAAATCGTCGAGCAGTTGCTCGAAGACCCGACGCGCGTGCAGTTGGGCGGCGCGGAAGCGATTATCACCGTCCTGTTTGCCGATCTCGAAGGCTTTACCACCGTATCCGAATACACCGCCCCGTCGCTGCTGCTGGATGTGCTCAACGCCTATCATGCCCTGCTGGTCCGCTGCATCAAGGCTAACGGCGGCACAGTGGATAAATTTTTGGGTGATGGCGTGATGGCTCTCTATAACACGCCGCTCGAACAACCCGATCACGCGCTCCGGGCGGTCAAAACTGCGCTGGATATTCTTGAAGCCCTACCCCAATTCCATACCCGTTTAGATCCGGCGTTCCGCCTGGGCATCAACTTTGGCATCAACACCGGACGCGCCGTCGTCGGGACCATCGGTGCGCCCGAAATTATGGATTTTACGGCCATTGGCGACACAGTGAATCTCGCCAGCCGTTTGCAGGGCTTGAGCGAAAACAGCCAGATTACCATCAGCGAAGAAACGTATCAGATCATTGCTGACACAGTGTTTGCCGAACGTGTCGGCCCCCGCACCGTGCGAGGCCGCGAAGTGCCGGTGATCACGTACCATGTTTTGGGATACCGCTGATTTGCGGTCTAAAATCGATTTTTGAACCAAGGTTCCGCTAGAGAGAGGATCGATGAACAGTAGGCTCAACACCCAATTAGGCTTCTATCAGATTCAGGAGCAATTGGGTGTTGGAGGAATGGCCGTTGTCTACAAAGCAATCGATACCAGAACGGGTGAATTGGTTGCGCTGTTAAATGCTGCTGTAGGACGGTCATTGATTGGTCGCTGGTGAATGGATGACAGCCCGTTGCCAATAGATAAGCTGCCACCGCCAGCGAGTAAATATCTGCCCTGTTGTCAAGGTCATGCTGTCCTAAAATTTGTTCGGGGGCCATATAAAATGGTGTTCCGAGTAGCCCCGTGGTTGATTGGGTTGCTGCTAAAACTCGTGCAATACCGAAATCGGTTACAGCTGCGCAGCCTTTGTCATCCAGCAGACTATTCCCTAATTTGATATCGCGGT
>DATALK010000367.1:0-4273 GCA_036261085.1 Phototrophicaceae bacterium
CTCATGGAACGGGAAGCGCGCGGCCCGAACATGATGGACTACCAGCAGGCGCTTGACCTGGAACTCATCCGGCGCTTTGACCCCTCCTGGACATATTACCAGCACCTCAGCACCCTGGTTGATCTGGACAAAATCTCTCAAAGTGAACTGAACATCGTGGCCGACTCAATGTGGGGCGCGGGACGCGGCGCGTTTGCCAGCCTGCTTTCACGGTCACGGTGTCAGGTGACGGAAATTCGTAATGTCCTCAATCCCGGTTTTGGCGGCATTCATCCCGAACCGATTGCCCGCTACTTAAACGAACTGGTCGCCAGTGTTCAGCGCACTCAGGCTGATGTGGGTCTCGCCACCGACGGTGACGCAGATCGGATCGGCGCGGTAGATGCGCTGGGCAACTTCATTGACCCACACCATATTTTTGCGCTGGTACTGCGCCACCTCATCGAAACGCGCCATCAATGCGGTGAAATCGTTAAAACTGTTTCCACGACGTTTATGATTGACACCCTGGCCGAAAAATGTGGGATGAGGGTGCATGAAACGCCGGTAGGCTTTAACTACATCGCCGATTTGATGATGAAAAATGACGTGTTAATGGGTGGTGAAGAAAGCGGCGGCATGAGCATTCGCGGCCACATCCCCGAAGGCGACGGCATTCTGATGGGTCTGCTGCTGCTGGAAGTGATGGCCGATAAAAAAGCACCGCTTCACGAAATCGTGGCCGACTTACAGGCTAACTTTGGCCCAGCCTATTATGATCGGATTGACGCCCGCCTGCCGCATCCCGTGCCGAAAAAGCAGATGGTCAAACTGCTGGCGGATGCCGCCCCGGCTCAGGTGAACGGCGAAAGTATCGTGCGGGTGGATACACTGGACGGCGTGAAATATTATCTGGCGGACAATAGCTGGTTGCTCATTCGGCCCAGTGGCACGGAACCCGTGCTGCGGATTTATGCGGAAGCGCGAACGCCAGCTTTCCGGGACGCGCTGCTCAAACTGGGCACTGACTTGGGGAATAAAGTCATCTCCTAAAACGACGAGGCTCTCATCACAAAATCAAAACGGTTGTCAGTCATTGGGGCGCGTGGTCATGCGCCCCAATTCATTTTTAGCCGTCAATTAAAAGGGGTAAGCTGATGCGGCGAATGCGCGCTTCGATTTTGATAAGCATCTGTGTAATTTATCTCTTGTCTGTGAAACTACCGGTTTATAGTCAGACAGCCCCAATCACCACCATTACCTATACCGCCAGTGATGAACTATTCGCCAACCCAGAACGCGGTTTTTACCATCAGGATACACCCATGTGGTTGGGCGATGAGCGTGATCCCCTGACAACCGACATTCTGACCGAGGGCCGCCGGGAAGGAATCACGATGCGGCGCTGGTATTTCCTGATGGATGAATACCGCGAGACAGCATTGGACACGGAGATACTGGCCTACATCGAATCGCAGTTCACGGCGGCGCGGGCCGCCGGGGTAAAAATCATTCCCCGTTTTGCCTACAACTTTCCCGAAGGCGGCGAATATCCCTATCAGGAACCCGATGCCGCGCTGGAACAGGTTTTAGCCCACATTGACCAGCTGACCCCCATCCTCCAACAGAACAGTGATGTCATCGCCTTTATGGAAATCGGCTTTGTCGGCGCATGGGGTGAATGGCACAGTTCGACCCATCATCTGATAGATGAAGAAACCGGCATCAATGCCCAATCAACCGCGATCATAAACCGCCTGCTCACGGCGCTGCCCCCTGACCGGATGATCGCTATGCGCTATCCGCCCTACAAACAGCAGCTTTACGGCACGGAACCGCTCACCGAAGCCACCGCTTTTTCCGGCTCACCACAGAGCCGTATGGGCGCGCACAACGATTGTTTCCTGGCGTCGGATACCGATTGGGGAACGTATTCGGAAGATGCCGCTGAACGTGAGACGCAGCGCCGTTATCTGAATGCGGATAATCGCTATCTGCCACAGGGCGGCGAAACCTGCAATGCTGCCGAAGATGCACAGCCGTATATCGGCTGCGAAAATGTGCTGCACGATTTGGATTTATTACGCTTCAGTACGCTGAATCTGGATTACCATACCGGTGTGCTGGATGGCTGGCGCGAACAGGGCTGCTTTGATGAAATCGCGCAGCGGTTGGGCTATCGCTTGCGGCTAATTGAAGCGCAGATACCCACCAGCGCCCAGGCTGGCGGAGACTTTAGCGTTAACATCACCCTCATCAATGAAGGTTTTGCCAGCCCATATAATCCACGCAATCTGGAGTTAATTCTGCGCGCAACGGCTGATGGACAGGTCTACACACTGCCCCTCAAGCAGCCGGTTGACCCGCGTTTCTGGCTACCGGATGCGGGCGCGTTTACGGTAACACTGGCGACAGTGCTGCCCGCAGCCCTACCCGACGGGGAATATGAAGTGCTGCTCTCCTTGCCCGACCCACGGCCGTCGCTGGCCTCGCGCCCGGAATATGCCATCCGGCTGGCGAATGCCAGGGTCTGGGAGGCGGAAACCGGCTTTAACCGCCTGCTGGCGATGGTGGATGTAACAGGCCAGAGCCGATAAACACCGTCTCACCAGCCAGGAAATAGGCAGGGCGGCCCGCAGATGACCGCCCCGCTGTAACAATTTTATCTTAACTAGCACCGCCGCTGGGATTAGCGCCGCTCACCGATTCGGTAATTTTGGCGGCAGCCGTGCGAACCTGCGTCAGCCGACCCAGCAAATTAAACCAGAAATCCGACCCTTGCATAATCGCAAAAGCCGTTAAGATCCAGCCAATTAACTTCAATGTCAAAAAGCCGACCCAGTTGGAATTAAAAACCGGCGAGAAATTAGAGACGTTGCGCGGGCTGGCAAGCGCCAGCGCGTCGGCGGAAGTATTCGCTTCCCAACCAATTGGCAGGCGTAAATCGAGGAAGGTTTGCAGATTATCGCGCAGCTTGTCGAGGTCTTCCTGCGTCGTTGGCGTCCCACTGGCCGCCGCGTCAATCTGGCTCTGGGTGGCATTTTCCGCCGCATACACTACGGTTTGCCGCAGTGCCGGGTCATTCCACAGCACCCGCGCCAGATGCAACGTGTCCACGTTCAGAATGATTGCCACCAGCACCGCCGCTACAAACGACACCACCTGCACCCGCTGTTTAAACATGGTGCTGAGATGGCTCATCGAGTTATCAAACCAGGCCGCAAGTTTGGCCTCGGCGTCCTGAAACGTCTGCGCGGTAGAAATCACCGTTTCCAGGGTTTGTTCCAGCGGTGTATCTTCAATCCGATTCCGCATCGCAGATAGCAAAGTTTGTACTTTTTCGATGTCACTTAAAGCCGTTAAAGTGGCCCGATCAGTGATAAAGATACCGAGCAGGACATCGGCAAAAACGGTTGGCGCGACATACGAAACCGTCGTGGTTGACCGGTATTGATCCGCATTCGGCACAAGCAGACTGACCGTTTTGCGCCCCAGCCAGTTAAACCCCCGCTGTAACCGGTTAGGCCGTTTCAAGGACATCTGCGCTTCGACAATATTAATCATGGGGTGGGTCATAATTTCATCGCGTAAACTTTCGTCGGCGATGGCCTTATAAAACCAGGCGCGCAAGTTTTCCGCCCGCAGATTCAGCGAGTTGATGATGAGATGATTAATCTGCGTAACCATTACACTCAGAACAAAATACACCATGACCAGACCGAGACCAACCTCAATAATTGCCGACCCCATTGAGTTTTTCCTCCTGGTACACTGCTGGATAGAATTATGAGTTTAGCACTCACCCTATTTTCCAACAAACTATTTTTGTTCCGCCGGTGAAACACGTATAATCGGCACAGTTTTTTCACATGGGAGGAGCGTTTATATGTCATACGAAAAAATTGTCGTACCGGATGAGGGGCAAAAAATTACCGTACAAAACGGCAAACTCCAGGTGCCGGACAATCCAATTCTATGTTTTATCGAAGGTGATGGCATCGGGCCGGACATTATGCGCGCCAGCCTGCGCATCTGGAATGCTGCCGTTGAAAAAGCCTATCACGGCAAGCGCAAAATCGCCTGGTTGGAAATCTATGCCGGGGAAAAAGCGGCCTCGGTTTATGACGGTGACTACATGCCGGAAGAAACCTTTGCCGCCATGCGCGAATTTTTGATCGGCATTAAAGGCCCACTCACGACGCCCGTCGGCGGCGGTTTCCGCAGTTTGAACGTCACGCTGCGTCAGGTGCTGGATTTATATAGCTGCGTGCGCCCAGTGCGCTGGTATCGCGGC
>DATALK010000371.1:0-22737 GCA_036261085.1 Phototrophicaceae bacterium
TGGCGCGCCAGATTGTAGTCGTTCATTGCCATCTCACTGAATGAAACTTTACATTGTCAAGATTGTAGAATTAAATCTTTACATCGTCAAGATATTCGCCTAAGATCGTTGGTATGAATACCAGTTACCATCATGGCGACCTCAAAAACGCGCTCATCCGGGCAGGAATTGAAATTCTTTCCCAAGACGGGATGCAGGCGCTCAGTCTGCGGCAGGTGGCAAAACAGGCCGGAGTCAGCCATACCGCGCCCTACGCCCATTTTGCCGATAAACAAGCGCTCATTGCCGCGATTGCCGCTGCTGGTTATCAAAAACTTTACCAACAGCTGGTTGCCGCGCAGGAAAACCAGAATGATGCGCTGGCGCGTCTGGTGGCGCTGGCGCAGGCTTACGTCCAGTTCGCGCTGGATGAGCCGGATCACTTCAAAATTACCTTTTCTGGCATTGTTGAGACCGAACAGAATTATCCTGAGTATGTGGAACAGTCGAAACAGTGTTTTGCGCTGGTGGTGGATGGGGTTGTGGCGTGTCAGGCGAATGGTACGTTAGCAGCGGGGGATACTCAGTTGATGGCCGTGAGCATCTGGGCCTCAATTCATGGTTTCGCCCAACTGCTGCTGGGGAATCAACTGCCAGGGGCGCTGCTCACGCAATACCCGGTGACCGAATTGCTCCGCTTCCACCTGCACCAATTCCTGCAAATGAAAGCCCGCTCTTAATAGAGAATAGTTTCAGGATTGGCATGGTAATTCTTGGTTTTTGACTTCAAATATCGCCAACAATTACGTCAAATCTGCCCCCGTTTCTCCATAAGTTCGACTTTGCACATCTTAATTCTCGAATTTCTGCTCAAGGAAAGGAACTGATGTTATTTCCCACTATCCTTAAAGCATACCGGCTTGACAAGATGCAGTCGGCGAATTGACATCAAATGGATTGTGAGAAAAGAAAAGGTAGAATCGGGGGATCAGGGCTGAACAAATTGGTCAGGATGGTTGCCGTTGTTGCAGCAGATTGAAGCTGAACCCCAGTGGCATTGGGGGATACATCATACTTTTGCGGTTGGTTGTTGACACTCCTGACTTGCTTGCACTTGTTAACCAGGAATTCTCAATGGTTTACTTAAGCACTACCCTGAATCGATCTAAGGAATTACAAACCTAACCAGACTTCACAAAAAATTTACACTTCTTCATGTTTGTTCTGTAAAAATAGTAATATAATATATTTGGGATACTGGCGTATTCTTTAAATATCTCTTTGGGGGCAATATGTTCTTATTGCGTGCGGCTCTTCGATTAATAGCTCTGCTTGTCGTTGCTCTACCCACCGCCATTTTCATGCCTTTGACTGCTGCTTATGTTTCCCCAGAGGCGGCCATTGTCCAATCTTTTCTTGTTAATACCGCAGCTGATGGGTCTGATGGGCTGTGTGATGAAACCCACTGTACCCTTCGTGAAGCAATTCTGGCGGCCAACACCAATGCCGGTACAGATACAATTGTGTTCAATATAATTGGCACGGCACCACACACACTGGTGCTGACTTCGGCCTTACCCGCAATTTCTCAACCGGTCATTATTGACGCTACCACGAATCCAGATTTTGCTGGGACGCCACTGATTGAACTAAACGGAACTGGTCTGGGAACCGCCGATGGTTTTACCATTACTGGCGGGGGCAGCACCATTCGCGGTTTTGTGATTAACCGGTTTGGTGGCAACGGTATCAAGATTACTAACACGGGCAACAATATTATCGAGGGAAACTACATCGGGACAGATGCTACCGGTAGTATGGCTCTTCCCAATAATAATCACGGCGTTTACATTGTGACCAATTCGAATAACCGGATTGGTGGCACGGCTCCTGGCAGTCGCAATCTTATTTCCGGCAATCTTGGCAGCGGCATCGTTATTGAACAATCCTCGAATGGGAATCTAGTACAAGGAAATTATATAGGTGTAGATGTTACCGGAACCATTGATCTGGGTAATCATGGAAGTGGCGTGTGGGTTGAAAACGCTGCCAGCAACATAATTGGCGGCACCAGCGTTTCAGCGCGCAATATAATTTCCGGTAACAAGCTTGTTGGTATTCGTATTCGTGCCAATACTTCCGACGGCGCGAGCAGCAACCGGATTCAAGGTAATTATATCGGAACCAATACCGCTGGCACCGCCACCATAACGAATGCGGCGGAGGCCATTTGGATTGATAAGGCTAACAGCAATACCATCGGCGGGACAACAGGGACAACGCCGGGTAGCAGTTGCACGGGGGCCTGCAATTTGATCGGCGGTACGGGTATTCGCCTTGCTAGTTCCATTAATACCGTTCACGGGAATTATATTGGCCTTGATAGCAGCGGCACAGGCGTTTTAGAAGGTATGGTCACTGGTATTTGGATCGGTGGTGGTTCAAATACGATTGGTGGGACATCAGCTTCAGCGCGAAACCTTATCGCCGGTTACAGTAATTACGGAATCCAGATCAATGGTGGTGGCTCAAACGTTGTCCAGGGGAACTATATTGGTACAGACAAAACCGGTACAGCCGATCTGACACAGACAGGAACTGGCATCGGTATTTGGGGCAGTAAATCTAACCGAATCGGCGGCACAACGGCGGTTATCCCTGGCAACTCGTGTACCGGTTCCTGCAATCTGATTTCCGGTAACATGAATGGTATTACCCTCGACTACGGTTCCTCCCAAAACTTCATTGGTGGCAATTATATTGGGACAAATGTTGCCGGGGATGCAATCATTAAAAATTCAATTGGTATTGTCATTAAGGATTCTTCCAATAACTATATTGGTATTTATGAAGGAACCGCTGCAACCTCGGGCAATCTGATTTCCGGCAGTCTGGTAGGTGTTGAAATATACTCATATTCCATGCAAAACTCAATCCAGGGAAATTATATTGGTACTGCCGCTGATGGGCTGACGCCGCTTGGAAATCAAAAAGGGATCAATATTTGGTATTCCTCCCCAAACAATATCATTGGTGGATCTGTTTCTAAATATGCTAACATCATTTCCGGTAATACGGCTGATGGTATTGTGTTGGCAAACTCGTTAAGTACCAGTATCCTGGACAATATCATTGGTCTTGACCGAAATGGCTCAACCTTTGTCGGTAATGGCGGGCATGGCATCAACATTTCCAGTAATGCAAACAACAGCATTCTCACCGGAAACCAAATTGCAGCTAATGCAGGGGCCGGTATTTTTATCCAGGGCAGCACCGGTAATCAACTTTTAGGCAACCGTATTTTTGAGAATAACGGGCTGGGAATCGATCTGTATCCTGCCGGTTTGACCACGAATGACCTAAAAGATGCCGATATTGGCGCGAATAATCTGCAAAACTTTCCGGTTTTGACCGAAGCCCTGGTTTCGCCAACAACCGGCAAGGTGACGGTTACCGGCACACTTAACAGTACCCCCAATGCAACCTTCAGACTGGATTTTTATGGTGTTGATGCATGTGATCTTTCCGGCTACGGTGAAGGGGATTTTCTCCTCAGTATCCTGTCACCGGAGTGGGGTGATCCCGATGGTTTACCACCGAGTGGCGGGATCACTGATAGTAATGGTAATACCAGTTTTACCTACACCCTGGCAGGAAAAATGGCGCGAGCCATCACGGCAACAGCGACCAGTGCAAACAATAACACCTCCGAATATTCTGCCTGTATCCCGTTGTTAAATCCACCAGTTTCTTTGGAGCTTAAAGCTGTTTCCCCAAACAGTATTAATCTGTCATGGGTAGACTATTCAGATGCAGAAACGGCCTATCGGATTGAACGTTCACTCGATGGCAGCAACTGGACAGAAATTGGTATAGTGACTGCGAACGCTACCAGCTTTACGGATACGGATGTCCTGTGTGGCGTGCCTTATACCTATCGCGCCCGCGCCTATAATGCCACTTCCGCGCAGTTTTCTGCTTATACTGTGCCGACTACAACAAGGACAGTTTGTAATTTGCTTGCCCCTACCAATTTGCAGGCAACGGCGACCAGTGTGACCCAGGTGCAGTTGAGTTGGGTAGATCGTGCCACTAATGAGAGTTTTTACCTCCTGGAACGTTCCGAAGATGGTGGAGCAACCTGGAATGAACTAGAACAGGCCGCGATTGACAGCCAAAGTTATGTTGATACCAACGTCGTTTGTGAAAAAACTTACGCCTATCGTGTACAGGCAGCCCATTTTAACGGTCAGGTCTCGGATGCCGCCAATGTCGCTACGGTTGTAATGCCGTTATGCGCTCCAACCAATCTGATGGCCGCCGCCTCGGCCTCCGAAGTCACTCTTGGTTGGGAAGATAACTCACTCAGCGAAACGGCTTACAAAATTGAGCGGCGGTTCAACCCAACGGACACCTGGACGGAAATTGCTTCGGTTGGGGCAGATGTTGAGAGCTACGCGGATAGTAGTTTGACTTGTAACCAACAGAGTCAGTACCGGGTACGAGCTTATCGCAGTGTTGATGGGGTATATTCCCCCTATAGTGTTTCGACTTCAGTTCTGACCCCGTTGTGTGAACCAGCAGACCTCTCGTTAACGCAGATGGTGAATAACCCCACCCCTGGTGAAGGTGAACCGGTCACTTTTACTATAACCGTGACGAACGATGGGCCAAACCCGGCTACCGGAGTTGGTGTTCGGAATGTCGTCCCCAAGGGCCTGATGGCTCAGGCGTCCACCGCCAGTCAGGGAACCTACGTGACCGGGTCTTGGACGGTTGGCACGGTGGATGTGGGGGGCAGCGCCACGCTGGAACTGACCTTCCAGGTTATGGACAGTGTTTACAGTCAAACCCTGAACCACCTGGTGGAGATTTCCCGTTCCGATGCCCAAGACCCAGATTCCACGCCCAACAATAATCTGGACGAGGAAGACGATCAAAATACGGTGGGAGTGCTAATCAGTTGTGCGCCGGTTTCGGTGTTGAATGTCGGGGCAGGCGATATAGCGGGATTAATTACCGCTATCCAGGCCGCTAACAATGAGACCTGTTTTCCGGGGCCAGATACCATTACCCTGGCCGCCAACAGCGCATATATTTTGACACAATCCTATGTCTTTGATCTTTACGGTTTCAGTGGATTACCGGCAATCACCAGCACGGTTACAATCGAAGGTAACGGGGCGACCCTGGAACGCAGTTCGGCTAACGGTACACCGAGTTTTCGTATCCTGTACGTCTCGGGCAGTATGACACAACCCGGTGTTGGCGGCAATTTGACCCTCAATCATGTGACCGTTAAAAACGGCCTTGCCAATACAACCACCGGTAATTCCAATTATCGAGGTAGTTATGGCGGCGGTCTTTTTAACTGGTTTGGCACGGTTCAAATCACTAACACCACTTTTGTGGATAATAACTCTAATGCTTATGGCGGCGGCATTTATAACCAGGGTACGCTGACATTAAACAGTAGTTTGCTGACTCGGAATAAAACGGCATCACTGGCTTATGGCGCAGCTATTGCTAACTATGGTGCTTTCACTGTCACGAACAGCACTTTCTCGGCCAATCAGGGCATGTACACGGTTTACAGCAGCACCACTTCATCAAACCTGCTGGCGCACAATACTTTTGTCGCCAATAACGCTACCGCTGCGGTTTACCGGCCAAGTGGAACCCTGATCTTACAAGCTAATCTGTTAGTGGATACAACCAACCAGAACTGCGGGGGTTATGGTATCACCTCTAACGGATATAACATCTCCGACGATGCCAGCTGCACCGCCTTTTTTGCCCAGCCAACCGATCTTCAGGACACCAATCTGCGGCTTGGCCTGCTGGCGGACAATGGCGGCTCAACCCTGAGTTACGCCCCATTTTCCGGCAGCTCGGCGATTGACCGGATACCCGCTGGGGAATGTACGCTAAC
Source organism: Phototrophicaceae bacterium (assembly GCA_036261085.1). Lineage (GTDB taxonomy): Bacteria > Chloroflexota > Anaerolineae > Aggregatilineales > Phototrophicaceae > CFX2. The sequence goes on from DATALK010000371.1 coordinate 5,912, forward strand.
GAACGATCAACGGAATATCAGCCGTCCAGATGATGCCGATGGCGATGGAACCGCTAAATGTGATGTTGGGGCGGTTGAAGTTGGTCGCGCCGATGTGGTGATTACTAAAGCAGTCAGCGCACCAACTCGAAATATTCATGACCCCGTCACCTATACCGTGCAATTGACCAATAACGGCCCAGATGATGCTTTGGGCGTAGTCGTTTTTGACCTGTTACCGGCTGCCGTGACTTATACTTCAGCAAATGGCAGCCAGGGCAGCTATGATGCGACCAGTGGCCTCTGGACGATTGGCCGCGTGAACGTGGGCAGCAGCGTCACTTTACAGCTTAACGGGCTGGTCAATTCCGCAGCTGGTTCCAGTGTTTTGAATACAGCGTTGTTAGCATCAGCGTCGGTTAACGACCCCGAAGGTGCGCCCCAGGCAACAGCGGAGTTCAGCGTAAGTTGTCCAACGGAGGCGGTATTTAATGTCGCCGCTGGTGATGTTCAGGGGTTAATGAATGCCATTGATGCCGCCAATCGGGAAACTTGTTTCCCCGGCCTGAACACCATTACCCTGGCAACCGGCAGCACTTATACTCTGATGGCCGCTCATCCAGCGAGTGCTGGCGCGGACGGATTGCCAACGATCAGCAGCGAGATTGTTATTGAAGGCCGTGAGGCCACAATCCTCCGGGACGCCAGCGCGCCGCCATTCCGTCTCTTAAATATTTCCTCGTCCGGTAAGTTGACCTTGAACCAGCTGACCCTGCTCAATGGTCAGTCAACAACGGGCGCCGGACTGTTTAATCAAGGCATCGTGGCGATTAACCGCAGCACCTTGTCTGCCAACACCGCTTCCGAACGCGGTGGCGCCATTTGTAACACCGGCACTCTGACTATTACCGAGAGCGAATTATCCGGTAATCAGGCGTACACCGGCGGTGCGCTGGCAAATTTGGGCAGTTTCACACTTACCAGCAGCGACCTTATCAGTAACGGTGTCAGTGGTGGAACGTCCCAGGGCGGTGGCATCGCCAATCTGGGCGGCACCGGGTTGATCGAAAACTCGATCCTGTCCAATAATCAAGCAACGGTGTCCGGCGCTTTTGGTGGGGGCGGCGCGATTTGGAATGGTGGCTTCTTACCCATTAATACCACCGTGTTTACCAATAATACGGCAAGTGGGATGTATGCCAACGGCGGCGCGATTTACACCTCAACCCGCAATTTGATGGTTACGAACAGCACCTTTACCGGGAATGCCGCGCCCGCTGGTGGGGCGATTTACCATAACGGTGGCAGTTTAGCCATCACCGGCAGCACTTTTGCCGCTAACCAGGCCGCTAGTCAGGGCGGCGGCGTTCGCAGCACCGCCAATACTACAATCACTGTCTCGAACAGCACCTTCTTTGGCAACCAAGCTGGTTCAGGTGGGGGGCTTGCTCTGACATCTACCTCAGCTGACGTTAGTTACAGCACTTTTTATGGTAATACAGCCGAGGACGGTGGCGCGATTGCCGGACAGTCCGCGACGACCTTAACCGCCAACCTCTTTGCCAATAATATTAGCGGCAGTTGCGATGAGGTTGAGATGATTTCCGGTGGTTACAACATCGCGGATGATGATACCTGCGGTTTCCACGCGGTTGGTGACAAAAATAACACGCCACCGCTGCTCGACATCTTAGCGGATAACGGCGGCCCAACCCAGACACACGCTTTGTTAGCCGGTAGTCCGGCGCTGGGAACTATTCCCCCGGCGGTTTGCACGGTCACGGTTGACCAACGCGGCATTTCCCGTCCGCAGGGCGATGGCTGTGAACCGGGAGCTTTTGAAGGCACTGGCGGCACGCCCCCGAGCGGTTTCCCTCCCACCGTGCTTACAGTCAGTACTGTTGAAGATACTGGGGATGGTACTTTGACCCAGGATGAAATCACTGATGCGGCCATTACACAATTCGTGATAACATTCAGCACTGCCGTCCAAAACCCCGATGGGGATACGGCCTCGGTTGATGTCACCAATCCCATGAGCTACCGCCTGGTTACGGTTGGGGCCGATGGTATTTTCCAGACGGGGGGGTGTGGAACCGCCAGTGGTGACGATGGCCTCATAACGATTGATAGTGCGGTTTACGCTGCTGATACCCATACCGTCACCCTGGCGCTTAACGCCGGCACACCCTTGCCATTTGATACTTACCGGTTGTTAGTGTGTGCGTCGGCTATCCAAAGTCGGGATAGTCTGCGGTTAGACGGTAACGATGATGGTGCAGCGGGCGATCATTTCTTCCGGGGCTTTTCAACGGACGCTCGTCATTACACGGCTGATTTGGTTGCCACGCAGATAGATCATCCCGACCCGGTACTGGTTGGCTCAACCCTGACTTACAGCCTAACCGTCAGTAACAATGGCCCCCAGCGCGCTTTTGATGTCGTGCTGACAGATGTGCTGCCCCCGGGGGTCAGCTTTGTCAGCGCATCGCATCCGGCCTGTACCACTGCCGGTGGGGCCGTCACCTGTAATCTCGGCACGCTGTTAAAAGCAGCCAGTCAAACGGTTGACATCACTGTTAGCGTGGGCGCGACCACCATCGGCACTTTAACAAATACGGTGTCGGTCACCAGTTCCACGACTGATCCAAATACAGCCGACAATACCAATATCACAGAAACCACCCAGGCAAATGAACCACCGGCAACCAGCCTACTGGTTAATGCCGTTGACGATAATACCGATGGGGTTTGCGGCATCATCCACTGCAATCTACGGGATGCACTGTTGGCGGCCAATAGTCGTCCAGGACTGGATACAATTGCTTTTAATCTGCCAGGGCAGCCGCCGTACCCCATTAAACTCCGGGCTGCACTACCGGAAATAACTGAGGCAGTGGTACTGGATGGTTGGTCTCAGCCCGGATTTGCCGGGACGCCGATCATCGAGCTGGATGGCACTTCGGCTGGAGATTACACCAATGGTCTCGTTATCAGCAGCGGTGGCAGCACCGTGCGCGGCCTGGTTATCAATCGCTTCAAACGTCATGGTCTACTGATCAAAACGGGTGGTGGCAATACCATTCAAGGCAATTACATTGGAACTAATGTTTCTGGTACAGCTGCCTTTCCCAATGTTCAGGAGGGGATTTACCTTGATAATGCTCCCAATAATTTGATTGGTGGCACAACCGACCAAGCGCGCAACCTGATCTCCGGCAATACCGAGTCCGGTATTTCCATTAGTGGTGCCAATTCGGTAGGAACTATAATCCGAGGCAACTATATCGGTACTGATGTGACAGGTATGGTTGCTCTGGGGAATCAATATGGGATTGCTTTTAGTTCATCGAATATCACAATTGGTGGGACAGAGGGTACAACTCCCGGAGGCGATTGTACCGGGGCGTGCAACCTGATTTCCGGTAACAAAGAATCCGCTATTCTAGGTCGCAATCAGTTAAATAATCTGACCATCCAGGGCAATTATATTGGAACTACCGTGACGGGCGAAGCCGCACTTGGTAACAAAACTGCGATTGAACTCGAAAGTGTCGGCAGCGGTATTTTGATAGGTGGCACAACACCGGCAGCGCGAAATGTGATTTCCGGTAATGGTTTGGGGACTTCTTGGATTGTTTTCTACCTAAGCAGTACCCAAATCACAGTACAGGGCAATTACATTGGCACAGATGTCGATGGAGAAGCTTTTATTCTGCCACGCCCCCATCTGCGAACGGGAGGGAATGCGCTCATTGGAGGTACTGCCGACGGTGCAGGAAATCTGATTGCTGGAACTCTTGAAGTATCGGCAAATTCGTTGGTTCAAGGCAATCTGATTGGGACTGATGCAACCGGTACTATTCTGTTGGGTGGCAGTATATACGTCAATGGGCCGAATACTCAAGTTGGTGGAGCGAGCGCCGAAGCACGGAACATCATTACGAACGGCATCAGCGTAGGCGCAACAAATGCCACCATTCAGGGCAACTATATTGGCGTTGACATCACGGGATCCAACCCACTTGGCAATCCAAGTAGCGGAATCTACGTGTCTACCTCACAGAATGTCACCATCGGCGGGACCAACCCCGGCGAAGGGAATGTGATTGCCAATAGTCAACATGATGGTATCTACATTTATTATTCGCGGTACTCGACCCCTTCAAGTGTCAATATTGTTGGTAATTCGATTTTCAATAATGTTGAACTGGGGATTGATCTCCAGAAGGAAAATGAAGTTGGCGATCCCGGTCAGACGCCCAATGACAATGGCGATACTGATACGGGGGCGAACCTGCTGCAAAACTACCCGATTTTGAGTTACACCGCGAATAATGACACTGCGAGCATCCTGGAAGGATCATTGAGCAGCAGCGCCAACGCCACTTTCCGTATTGACCTGTATGCCAATCGTGTTTGCGATCACAGCGGCTATGGGGAAGGGGAGCGGTATCTGGGTTCAACCACTGTAACCACCAACAGTGCCGGTTTGGGCGCGTTCTCCTTGACCGTCAGCCCGGCTGCTCCGGCCAACCAATTTATCACGGCGACGGCTACGGACGCAACCGGTCATACTTCAGAATTTTCCGCTTGCAGGCAACTGAACGCCCCCAGTCTCGTAGCAGCACCTTCCGGTTTGACGGTTAACGCGGCTGTAGCGAATAACCTGGATTTGACCTGGGTAGACAACGCCCCAGATGAGACCGCTTACCATGTGGAACGTTCGTTAAACGGTGTGAGTGATTGGCAGGAAATTGCCACCACGGCTGCGAATGTCACCACCTATCGTGACGCCGGGTTGGTTTGCGATACGATCTATTATTATCGAGTGCGTGCTTTCCAGTCAGGTAGCTCTAGCTTCTCGAATTTCTCGGCATTTGCTTCTGCAAAAACACTCCCGTGTGTTCTGGTCGTGCCGACCTTGCAGACTGTGACGGTGCTTTCAGCGACTCAGATGCGCCTGAATTGGCTGGATGCTTCGACCAATGAAACCGCTTATCGAATCGAACGGTCACTGAACGGTGAAACGGATTGGCAGGAAGTGGGTTCGGTCAATGCTGACAAGACGAGTTTTGAAGACAGTGGTCTGATCTGTGAAACAACCTATCATTACCGGGTGCGTGCTTTCCGCAGCAGCGATAATCAATATACCGACTATTCGGCGGTGCTGGCAGCTACAACTGCGCCATGCGCGCCCGCCGATTTGCTGGTGACGGCCAGTAGTTTGTCTCAAGCGCAGTTGACATGGCTGGATCATTCCATGACCGAAACGGCCTATCTGGTCGAACGTTCGCCCGATGGTGTGGGCAGTTGGGCGGTCATTGCCAACCTGGCAGCCGACACGATCACTTATGCTGACAATGATGTTTGTAATGTATTGTATTATCGGGTGCGTGCCTTCCGGGCTACCGATACGCTCTATTCGACTTACAGCAATGTTGCCACCATTACCTTATCCGGCTGTGAACCGCAGCCAGGGCCAACGTTCACTGTCACGACCTTGCTGGATAGCAGTGACGGGAGCTGCGATCAGTTACACTGTTCGCTGAGAGAGGCTATTACGGCGGCCAATACTTATGCAGGCAACAGTATCATTCAGATTCCGACTGGTGAAATTTTGCTGAATACCCGTCTGAATATCAATGCAAACACCAGTCTGATGGGTGCGGGCGCAGATAAGACCGTTTTGCGGGTCAACCGTCCCGCAAATTACCATATGCAGGCCATTGAAATTGCTGCCGGACGTATAGTCAGTATCAGTGGCGTGAGCATCCTGGACGCTTTCGGTGAGGGCGCGATCATCAATCGCACGAACTCGGTACTGACGGTAAGTGACAGTACAATCAGGAATACCTTGCATGGCTCCGGCATTTACAATCAGGGGACCTTAACCGTAATCCGCAGCCTGATCGCCGAAAATCAGGTGGAGTATCAGGGCGGCGGCATCCGCAGCACCGGTCCGCTGACCATCATAGACAGCACGATTCGGGATAACAGCACCGAATACAGCAGTTGGACTGGCGATGATACCATTCTGGGCGGTGGTGGCATCTTCAAAATGGGCGCTGGCGATTTGACGATTATCAATAGCACCCTTTCCAACAACGATGCGGATAAAAACGGCGGCGGGGTTTTCTTCTACCAGACAGCCAGTGAGGTCGGCGGTATCCTGACGATCACCAACAGCACTCTGAGTGGAAACAAGGCCTATACGGGCAGTGGCATCTGGTTTTCGGATGCAACTGACTCGGCATACCTTAACCATGTAACACTGACGAAGGGCTATGCCTATGACGCCGAGGCCATTTTTGTACAAACCGGGAGCCATTCAATTGAGGTAACAGGCAGTATTATCGCCGGGAATCAGGGGTCACAATATACGCACGGGAGTGTAATGGGTGCGGTATCCTTGATCGGCAGCAATCTCATCGACATCGAACCCGACTTGGGGCTGTTACAGGATAACGGCGGGCCAACGTTTACTCATGCGCTACTGCCACACAGTCCGGCGCTGGACGCGCTGCCTGCCGAACAGTGTTCGCTAACCACCGATCAACGTGGAGTTTCTCGTCCCTTTGATAGCAATCAGGACGGTACAGCGGATTGTGACCTTGGCGCGGTTGAAATGAATGTCCTGCCGCCGGTAGCCGATTTGCAGCTTAACCAAACCGTTTCTACCGACATCCCCAGTGCCGGTAGTAGCATTCTTTACACGCTCACCCTCACCAACAACGGGCCAGATGGGGCGGCGCATATTGTTGTGCGGGAAACATTCCCAACAGGGCTGACTTTTGAACAGGCGGAACCAAGCCAGGGAAGTTATACCAGCAATCTGTGGACGGTTGGTGATTTGGCGGCAGGGGCCAGTGCCACGCTCAAACTCTTCGTCAAAGTGGATGTGACGACCATCAATTATTCGCTGACCACGATTTCGGAAATTATTACCAGTGACAGCCGCGACTTGGACTCGACACCTAATAACAGCGTCACGAGCGAGGATGATTACATTGCCACAACCGTGACGGTTCAGCTACCCGATGTCTGCACCGGTAATACCGTTCAGGTTGCCAATAGAGATGCCGCCGGTTTAGTGCAGGCAATCACTGCGGCGAATAACAGCGGCGGTTGCACCATTATCGAATTGGCTGCTGGTGGTTACTATGAATTGACGGCAGTCAGCGACAACAGTTATGGCACGAGCGGCCTACCCGCAATTACTCGGCGGCTCACCATCCAGGGTAATGGCGCAACCATCGAACGCAGTACGGCACCGGGGACTCCCGACTTCCGCATTTTCTATATTTACGGCGGCAATTTGACGCTGAATGATGTTATCGTTCGTAATGGTCACCTGGAGCAAATACCCTACAGCTCCAGCAATAACTATTATGGCGGTGGGCTGCTCAATCGGAACGGGAACGTTTTAGTGAATCGAAGCACCTTTACTGGCAACTGGGCTGTTTATGGCGGTGCGATTGCCAGCGAATCAATGGGTACGATTACATTGCTCAACAGCACAATTTCGGGTAACAGCGCCATGTACGGCGGTGGCGGGGTCAGCAACGTTGGGTATTATAATCACAGCCAGATTGCGATCACCAACAGCACCATTGCCAACAACTCTGCTTCACGATCCGGCGGGCTGCTTCAGAATTCTTACGGTAGTGCGGTTTTGCGTTCCAGCATCCTGGCTAATAATCAGAGTGACAATTGTTGGCCGCAAGGTTCTGCCATTAGCACACGCGGTTATAACCTTTCTGATGATGATAGTTGCAGCCGGTATCTGAATGATCCTACTGATCAGAACAACATCCCGGCGCTGATTGATATACTGCAACCTAATGGATCGGCGTTGACTCACACGCTGCTGGCGGGGAGTCCTGCCATTGATGTTATACCAGCGGCCAGTTGTCATGAAGATGTAACCGATGACCAAACCGGAATTGTCCGCCCCCAAGGAGTCGCCTGTGACATCGGCGCGGTTGAGGTTTTAGCGACCAAACCACCAGCGCCGCCCACCGGTCTGCTGGCAACAGCGCTGTCGCCAACCATTATCGAGCTTACCTGGACAGCAAACGGGGATGATGGTAACGAATTCCATCTTGAGCGCTCGACCAACGGCAGCAACGGGTGGACGGAGATTGGCCTCATCACTACGAACTCGTACCGTGACAGTGGTTTGACTTGTGGTGCTACCTATCACTACCGGGTACGCACTTTCCGAGCCAGCGATAACCAGTTCTCGGATTTTTCGCCGTCGGCTCACGCGACGACCAAACTCTGCCCGCCGGAAATGGATGCCCCTGTGCTTATGACTCCGGCGAATGGTAGTGTTATCATCAATCTTCAGCCAGAATTCCGGTGGAGTGCGGTCACAGGAGCTGCACTCTATGAACTGGAGTTGAATTATGGCAATGGACTGAAAGCAACTTTCCGCTCGACCTCAACCGTGTATCAGCCCGCCAGTTCCTTGTTGACAACCACTTATACCTGGCAAGTGCGCGCAGTAGATATGGATAAGAATGTGTCAGCGTGGAGTGTCCCATTTACAGTGACCCTGAGTTCAGCTAACAATGCGGCACCAGAGCGCAATCTCTACATTTCGGATACACCTACTTTACGATGGGGGGCGGTATCCTGGGCTGTGGGCTATGAAATCCAAATTGCCAGGGACGCGGGGTTCAACCAACTGGAAGAAACGCGACTGGTCGAAGGCGGCATATTAGAAATCACTACCAAATCGCTGGCTGATGGTGTTTACTACTGGCGTGTACGAGCGATCAATAAAGATGAGGTTCATGGTGGCTGGAGTGCTGTCGAGCGTTTCCAAATTGCAAATGCTGATGATTAAGTCTACAGAAAATATCCGGCATTGCGCTCAAAGAGAATTTGCCGTCCCAGATTTCGTGGGAAACTGTTCGTTTCGTTGACCCGTTGTTAAACAAGGATCGCATCTATACTAATCCGATTCGAAAATCTAGAAATGAAAACCCGGACAGGACTTGTCCTGTCCCTGCGTCCAAGCCGGTTTTTGTAGGGACGCCACGAGTGGCGTCCGCCAACCTTTTTCTAGATTCTTATTCCGTTTTGGTATAGCGTTTCAGCGATCAGCATATTGATGCCATTATCAGCAATGGAAACGTACACGGCTTGTCAACGCTGGGACTGGACGGACAAAATCTAGCTGACAGAGTACCTTCAGCACATGGCGATGATAAGGGCCTTTTCGACAATTTCTATTAGCACCAGCGGCGGATACGTTGGTAAACCCGGTGAGGGGTGAGGTCGAAATTGTCAGCGATAGCTTCGAGGTTTCACCGGCAGCATAACGCGCACAGATGAGGCGGTTGCGCTCGATACTGGGAGCATGTTTACCCGTAACGGGGGCTAAGGGTAGGGTGATACCCCAGTAAAGTTGGTCAAGCAGCCGTTGGATAGCCCCATTCAACGAGGGTAAAGGTGTGTCCCCAACACCCGTTGGAGCCAAGTTATTACTTTTACTAATAATCCTTTTTTTTCGTGGTTATTTGTTTTGTATCCCCGGAAACGCCCATAATCTTCTGAAGAACTGGAAACACTAAATCTGTGTTGGGATAATTAAACCCTAATTTTAAGGTTTTTACTCCCGACAGTTGACATCTATATTACAGGCAATTGATGGTGAGCGTGTTTGACTGATATTCAGGACTGGCAAATGTCGAAACATGATTCACCTGGATTTCATGGGTCTCTGCCCAGGAAATGGGGATACAGTATACCCTTTTTACGGCACGCACCCCGCCATAATTTGGAAAGTTGTAATTGAGAGAAACGGTTAACTCACCTTACGCAGCGTCGTAAAATGGTGCTGTCGTGACCGCGTTGGAACACCATCCTCACCCCCGGCCCCCTCGCTACGCAGTGGCGAGGGGGCGTCCAAACCGACTAAAGCCCCTCCTTGCGTAGCGGGGAGGGGTTTGGGGTGGGGAAACAGAAAACTGCTTAAGGTGAGCGGTTAAGTTATTACCCTATATTGCTAGTTGCCCATTCGACTCCCGCACCCTAACCCCTCTCCCCGCATTCAAGAGAGAGGGGCTAGAAAACACTGGTTTTAATACCCTCCCCGAATTCGGGGAGGGTGAGGTTGGGTCAAAATGCACCGTTTTACAGACTAACAATCACGGTAAGTTATTATGTTTTTGTATTGTTTTACGCCAGTTGTTTCAGGAAGGCCCACAAGGCATCCATAAAGGCGGCGTATTTGTCAAATCGGATCAGGTGTCCCACATCGGGCATATTAATGATGGTCACTTTGGGGTTCAACTTGCGAACTTCCGCGACGACTTCCGGGGTTACAATCCCTCCAAGTTCTGGATTGGCGGCAAAGAGCAAGAGTGGCTGGGTAACATTCTGGATGCTTGTCAACCAATTTACTTCCTGAGCGTGCATCCTGGCTGTCATCGTATCTACGATGGCCGGATCGAGTTGCTTTTTGGACTCACACATCGGGTATAGCAACTCTTCGGGCCAATCAGGATGGTCTTTGCGGTATTGCACCAGCAACTCCTCCAGGGTTTGGTTGGCGAGGCTCCTGGCCCATTTGGCGATGGGAGGTTCAGCGGGTTCGTCCGGTGGCGGGGTCTGAACGGGCTGGGCGAACCACCAGGGTGGGTCTTCCAAAATCAGCGCGCGGGTCAATTCTGGAAAGCGAACGCCAATTTGATAAGTGATCATTGCGCCCATCGAATGTCCGCAGATAATCGGGCAGTTCAACTCCAGGGTACGGATGAGCCCGGCCAGATCGGCAGCCATGTCAATTTTTTGACCGGCCTGCACGCGCTCCGAAAGCCCATGACCGCGCATATCAGGCATAATCACATCATATTCAGCTTCAAGCTCACGCGCTATGGGTGTCCAACAGAGGCCGTTATCCGAAAAGCCGTGAACCAGCACCAGAGGCCGTTTATCGGTATTGCCGGTACTATAGTAATGCAGGCGCACGCCGTTGACTGATAAATCGTTTTGTGTCCAGTGAGCAAGCATTAGGTGCTTTCCTTTGCCAGCGTGTTTTTGGGTAAGTTTTTGGCATCTGCCGTGCTGATCTCTACCAGCGTTACCCCAAACGGTGAGACGCTGGTCGCCCATTCAAGGCGGCCCGCCGGTGTAGAAATACGTTCTACCGTTACATCTAATTCCATGCGCCGCCGCAACACTTCCAGATCAGCGGGGAGGATGTGCTGGGGTGCGCCCATGGTGGCCCAAGCGTCATAAACACTGCCATGCTGGCGGTCAAAACGGGTGATTTGAAGGCGAACAGACGCCCCAACGCCATCCATGTTCAGTTGATATTCGCGCTGAGGCTGGATGGCGAACAAATCATAAATTTCATGCGGCTTGGCGGAAGCCAATAACCGGCTGTCGTTAGCGTCGTCGCGGTAGTGGCAGTAGTTCCACAACAAGATGGCGATGGTTCCATCGGGGCGACGAGTGGTTACATACCCATCCCCTTCAGCCAGGGTTTCGTTCCCTAGTTGAGAAAGAAACCAGTAGCCGTGGTAAGAGGCCTTTTTTAGCCCCTGAACATTGACCAACCCAAAGCCCCCATGGAAAGGCGTGTCGCCCTGGCGGCCCTCTTCAAAAATATCGCTGACGACCCAGAATGACAGTGAATCCATCAGACCCTGGACCCGCAGGTTGTTGTCTACAATAAATGCGGCCATAAAAGCCGTATCATGAACCGGATCGCGCGGGCTGGGGCTGGAACTCCATTCGGTGTAGTGGCGCTCAACATGAGGATAGGCTGATGCCTGTAAGAGCTGATCACAGCCGCGCGCATCCGCTAGCAGCCGATCCGGGCCATCCCAGGTCATATAACCCCGTCCTTCCAAATCTACGGGGTAGAGCGTGGGGTAAGGATGGGTGGAGAAAAAATCGAGCGGCAGGTTGCGCTCGGCACAGGCGGCCAGGAACTCTTTACCCCAGGGCGGCTCCCCGACATGCTCACCAAAGCCGTGACTAGATGGCCCACCGACCCGGAGTTCGGAGTCAATGTTCTTGATGGTCCGCGTGGTATGCTCGTAAAGTTGCATGTAGGCGGCAAAATCGGCATCTTTCCAGAAGAAATTCAGGCTCGGTTCGTTCCAAACCTCAAAGTACCAGCGCCGCACTTCCGCCAGCCCGTAGCGCTCAATGATATGGCGGATGTATTGCTCAATAAACCAGTTCCAGCGCTCCCAATCTTTGGGCGGGGTGATGTTACCTTTCCACCAGAAAACGGTTTCTTCACCGCTTGCCAGATCGTAAGGCATAAAACCGAGTTCGACAAACGGACGAATCCCGATGGCGAGCCAATGATCGTATACCAGATCAACATATTGCCAGTTAACGATAGGTTGACCGTTCTCTTCACGATAGACCATCATGTCTTCATGGAACAAACCGTGCATTCGGATGTAGTTGAAGGGCATCTCGCGTTGGACGAGTTCCAGATGTTTTTGAAAATCCGCTCGCAGGGCTTCGGCAACGCGCCCGCCGCCGACGCAGACCCGCCAATACGCATTCAGCGGTTCGCCATTCTTGTCACAGTCTATGATGATTTCATGGTTGCCGGACATTTCTATGACTCCTCAGTGCTGCTGAAATTCATTCTGAAGCCAAACGATCAAGCCGCAAAGTTAATGTTTCTGCCCCATTGGCTTCTTTATAGCTTGGCGTCAACCGTGCTGGATGAATTCAGATTTGGCGCTCTCGTCGCTTGACAGCATGACCAATGGTAACGCTATGTTTCTTTTTTAGGCAAATTGCAATTTGCGAGGGGTGTATTCGGATTTTGGGGCAAATGGCGCTGCGGGTCGCCGGAGGCTGAAGGGACAAAGCCCGCTCAAAGCGGGCTGCTGGAGGGGGTCGGGTGTACCCGGAGACCTGCTTTCAGTAGGCTTTTGGGAAGGATAGCCATTCGGTCTCAGCGCTGGCAAGGATGATGAGTTTGAGGGCATTAATCACTTACCCTCTCTAACCAGTTGAAGAGCATCTCTAATCAACTATGCTCTTCAGCTATCAGGATGCAACTTGTGTAAGTCCTATTTTATTGAAAAACGAGGCGTACCTCCGGTAAACAGATTCTCCATATCGGCGGCCAGACGCTTGGGAGTGTTCAGAAAGGCGTCGCGCGAACCGCCGGCCATATGGGGCGTGAGCGTCACATTGTCCAATGTAACCAGAGGGTAGTCCTTGCCCGGTGGTTCCACCTCGAACACGTCCAGCGCCGCACCGGCAATTCGACGATCTTTTAGCACCTGATACAAAGCGCCCTCATCAATTAATCCGGCGCGAGCTGTATTGATCAGATAAGCGGTTGGTTTCATCAGTGCTAACTCCCGCGCGCCGATCATGCCGGTATTTTCCGCCGTCAACCGGGCGTGCAGGCTGACGAAGTCAGAACGAGCCAGCAGGTCAGCCAATGGCACAACCTGGATTCCCAGCTTTTTTGCCTGTTCTGGAACCACAAACGGATCGTATCCCAGAATCTCCATATCAAAACCGCTCAGGCGGCGAGCGACTTTCTGTCCGATCTCTCCCAGGCCGATGATGCCAAAAGTCCGGCCCGGTAAATCGGGAATGGTATTCAGGTTTGGATAGGTGCGAATCCATTCCCCATTTTTCAACCCGTGATGTCCTTTGGCGATATTACGACACTCGGCAATTGCGGCGCCGATCGCGAAGTCCGCAACGGCATCCGCATTTCTCCCCGGGGTGTTGAACACCTGGATTCCCTTTTGGGCCGCATACGAAATATTGACATTTTCGTAGCCGCCTCGGAGTACACCGATGTATTTCAGGTCAGCGCATTGGTTGATTAACGCCTGGGTGACGGGGCAGAAATGCGTGACGAGTATTTCTGCCTGCATCGCTTTTTCGACAACTTCAGGCGGGGGTTCGACAGCCTCGCTGCCGTGTTTTTCCACCTTCAGATTGGCTTCCTGAAGCTGATCAAACGAGTCGAAATGCCACTCAACCGTTTCAACGTCCACACCAAAGGGAGCCAGTCGCGCGAATCCCGCCTCGATATACTGGCAAGGGATAAATAGATCTCCAATACCGACCAATTTCATTTTCTTCTTATCCTGGTTCTGCTGCATCTAAGGCTCAAGCACCACGCGCAGAGCTTCACCACTTTGCATCAACTCAAAGGCGGTGTGAATGCCCGCCAGGGGCATCCGGTGAGTGACGATTTTTTCCGCCGGAATCTGGCCGGATGCAAGCAAACTTACGGCCTTTTCCACATGACAGGGAGCCGAATCGCTCGAACCGACAATCCGCACCTCGCCATAATGAACGGCTCGACTGTCCATCGAAAGCAGGTTTTTGCCCACCGGCAGGGAGGCGAAGAGACACAGCGTCCCCCGCTTGCGCACATAAGTCAACGCTTCTTCCTGGGGGCGGGCCGCCGGGGCAGCCACAATCACAACATCGGCGCCAATCTCATCGGTCCGCTTGAGAACAATTTCGGCCAAATTCTCGCTGCCAGGATTGACCAGCACATCAATACCAAACGCGGCAGCTTGTTTCAGCCGGTTCTCATTGACCTCGGCCAGGATGACGGTTTTCGCGCCAAATTCACGGGCGGTGCAGGCATTCAGGATACCCATCGGCCCCGCGCCCACCACCACCACCGTATCGCCAGCTTGAATCTGGCAGTTTTCGGCGGCATTTACCGTGCAGCTCAACGGTTCTGCCAGGGCCGCATGGGCGGCTTTCACCCCTGGCGGAACCTTAATGACGTGGCCGCCGCGCAGCGCCAGGGCGGGAATGGCCACATACTCCGCCATTCCGCCGGGGAAGGAAAATCCCATGGGGGCCAGGTGCAGACACAGGTTCGGCCAACCCTTGCGGCAGTAGTAACAGTCACCACAAGCGATTGAGGTTGCCATCACCACCCGATCGCCGATGGCAAAGCCCGTGACCTTGGCGCCAACCTGGTCAATCACACCGGTGAACTCGTGTCCCATCACGAGCGGCGCTTTGATGCGTGGGTTACCGCTGTGGAACGACTTAAGGTCTGTACCACAGACGGCACAGGCGTCAACTTTGACGCGAACTTCTTCCCCACCACATACCGGGGTGGGCAGTTCTTCAACGCGGATGTCTTTTGGTCCGTAATAGACGACAGCTTTCATCGTGGTTTACTCTGACGCGCCATCGAGGACGGCTTTAGTAGCGGCCACCCCTAACCGCTTGCAGCCTTGATCCAGGTAAGCCGCAGCGGTGGCATACGAGCGAATGCCACCCGATGCTTTGACCCCCATAACATCACCGACAGTTTGAAGCATGATTGCCACTGTTTCAGGCGTGGCGGGGCCATCACCAAAGCCAGTCGAGGTTTTCACATAATCGGCCCCGGCGGAAGCGGCAATTCGACACGCCTGCGCGATTTGTTCTGGAGAAAGGTAACAGGTCTCCAGGATAACTTTGACGATAGCGCCTTGGGGCTTGGCGGCTTCAACCACGCCACAGATGTCGCGCTCAACCAACTCGTAATTTCCTGAAAGGAATTGGCCGATATTCAGCACCATGTCCAGTTCTTCCGCGCCGTCTTCAATCGCCAGCCGCGCCTCCAGCGCTTTTACTTCGGGGCGATGGGCGCCGTGTGGGAACCCGATCACCACCGAAACCGCGACTCCCGATCCGTCCAACAACTTCTTTGCCAGGGGCACATCCGAGGGGCGTACACACACACTGGCAACACCATATTCTTTGCCGAGGTTGCAGCCCTCAGTAATGTCCTTGTCTGTCGCAAACGGTTTAAGCACCGCATGGTCAATGGTTGCCGCTACTTGTTTTTTAGTCCACATGTTAATTTCTCCCTATATCAAATCGTCAGTGCATTTCACGGCCACCGGTCACGTTGATGGCCTGTCCGGTCATATAATCGGCCCCGGTTGAAGCCAGGAACAAGGTGGTTGCGACAATGTCATCAATACTGGCAAGCCGCCCCAGTGGGACTTTGGCGGAGAACTTCTTCACCACAGCATCTATCGGCATTTGCAGGTTCTGGACATAGCCAGCCGAAACGTGGCTCCATACTCCGGTATTTTCCGTAATGCCGGGGCAAAGACAGTTGACATTAATATTGAATTCCGCCAACTCATACGCCAACGCCTGCGTGAATCCGATGATGGCCGCCTTAGCTGCGGAATAATGAGACATCAGGGCGGAACCCGTCTTACCGGATTTCGATGAGTAATTGATGATTTTGCCGGATGCCTGGGCCTTCATGTATGGAACTAATTCGCGCGTGAAAAAGAAAGTTCCCTTGCAGTTCACGGCGAAGATGCGATCCCACTCCGCTTCGGAGATTTCTTCGATCTTTCCCTGCGCCACAATTCCGGCAACATTCACCAGGACATCAAAGCGGTTGTCAAAGAACGCGGCGGCTTTCTGAACGACCTGCTTCACCTGGTCGGCCTGCGTCACATCAGCGGGCAGGCTTTGGCATCCAACACCACCCAATCCGGTAATTTCAGCCTCGGCAGCACCCAGGGCCGCTTCACTGATGTCCGTGATAAAAACTTTGGCGCCCAGGCTGGCAAACCCGCTGGCGACACCTTTGCCAATCGCGCCCGCCGCCCCCGTGACTAAAACCGTTTTGTTGCTAAAATCCAAGAAGTTCATTGTTGCTCCTTCAGAATGTAAAAGATTGACCGGATCAGCGCATCAACATCCCGCCCGTGACATCAATAGTGGCACCAGTCACATAATCAGCTTTGTTGGATGCCAGGAAGACCACCACATTTGCCACTTCTTCGGGTTCAGCCACGCGGCCTAGCGGAATTCGTTCGATATATGCCGTCTCGCGGTTTGCGAGG